>JAJFIN010000210.1 GCA_021774955.1 Alphaproteobacteria bacterium
ATTCCCACAACATTCTGTGTCAACGTGGGTCTGGCCGGTGCGATTGTCATGTACGACCGGACCATTTCCATGAGCCGCTTCGCCGAACGGGCACCCCAGACCGGCGGTCCCAAAGAACCGTTGCAAGCTCATAAACACGGCGGTATCTACAGCCGCAAGAAAATGGCCCCTTTTGAAGCGCCGCCCCCGGTGGTGGAAACGCAAATCGTGGATTGACTGTTGCAATTCGGGTGTGCGTGGACGCCCTGTCTACGCGAGCCTTGCCCCGAGAGGAGCGTCCATATTGTCGTGATCCATTCAAATCATAGGCCATTATTGCAGCCGTCGTAGCGATATTATGTGACGGGTTTCTTTCACCTAGGCATTTGACCTGTAATGTTGTATTAAGGAATCTGGTTACACAATTTCTGCGGCCAATGGTGGAAATGGCGACGTCCATTCAGATCATTAAGGACAGTAAATTGAGCATGACGTTGTTGAGCTATGTGTTTTGTTCACGCAAGTTCAGTGTTCTGCAATCAGTCGTCGACATAGACACCATATTATTGGTGAGCGAGCACGGAGCCGCCCCTACTGTCGTGGATGTTCACATGACCAGATGCAGGGTTGTGTGACGATGCTAAGGCAGCACCAAATCTACTATATGATCATGCTGACAATTCTGTCGCTTATTGTCTCATTGATTATATGGGAGTTTTATGTCGAAGAATTGCTGGAGGGGCCGCTCGAAGTATTCGAAGAGCCGGAAGACCCCGCGATAAAATGGGAATTTGTTACAACAGCCGTTGTAGCCTCGGTTCTTAGCCTGATTGTGCCGTTTCTTTATTTGTTCAGGCTTCAAAAAGTAGCCGAAGACGCCTATCAGGAACTGTCAACAGCCAAGACAGCCGCAGAACAGGCCAGTACGTCCAAATCCGAGTTCATCGCCAATGTAAGCCACGACCTCCGTTCTCCTCTCAACGCCATCCTGGGGTTCACGGAAATGATGAAAGAACGTGTATTTGGCCAACTTGGTGATCCCCACTACGACGATTATGTAGTGGGCATAAACGAGAGCGGGACCCTTATCCTGAATCTCGTCAACGACATTCTGGACATATCAAAAATCGAGGCCGGAAAATACGAACTTGTCGAAGAAGTCGTGGATATTACCAATTGTATCAAGGCATCGGTCACAATGCACACAATGCAGGCAGAGACCAAGAATATCAGACTTAACCATACGATGGATCAAACGCCACTGCGTCTTTTTGGCGATGAAAAAGCGATTAACCAGATACTCAACAATTTGATTTCAAACGCCATAAAATTCACACACTCAGATGGCGAGATTACCGTCAATTCGTGGATTTGCGATACAGAAAAACTCAATGTGCAAGTGTCCGACACTGGCATGGGAATGAGCAGGGAAGACATAGATAAAGCCCTGTCACCCTATGGGCAGGTTGACAGGAAACAAGCTCGCAAGCACGAGGGGACCGGACTGGGACTTTATCTGTGTTGCCAGCTCGTCGATCTGCACAGCGGCGAATTGTCATTTGACAGTGAGGTCGGGAAGGGAACTACCGTCACCGTAAGATTCCCATCACAGCGGATCGAAAGTTGCAACTGAGTTACTGTTCACGCTGACCGGCAGCCGCTCTAGCTGTCCGATAACCATACGTCCAGCGCATCGATCAGAGAATCAAATGCCTGATACCCGGCTGTCAGCAAGGTATAGTTATCATCGTGGCGGGTGATGACAGTGGGATAGCCCGTCACGCCCAGTTGGCGAGCCGAATGAAAGTCACCGGCTGTCTCATAGGCGCTGGCGATATCATTGAAATGGTCGCGAAAGGTTTTACCGTCAATGTCCATCTCTTCCGAGATCTGCGCCAGCACGTTACCATCTGTGACGTCACGGTTTTCCTTGTAGAACCCACGCTGAATGGCTTCCAGAAAGGGCAATACTTTGGCCGGTGCCAGCCGACGTACCACACCCACGGCCCGGCAGGCCGGTTCCGTATCGTAAACAAAACCTTCGCGTCCAAAAAAACTCATGTCGAACGGCTGACCGGAACGCTCGGCAACGCTTTCCCAGTGATGTTTGATCTGGGATTTCATACCATCATCCATGGGCGTTCGGGTCAGCGGTCGCAATCCGCCCATAATCGGCGTGATGGCGGCCTGGCCATTGATGTGGCCAACAATGGATTTGATCACCGGCGCAAAACCCCAGCACCATGAGCACATGGGATCGGCGACGTAGAGAAGCTCCCGGGTCATGCGTTATCTTTCATCATGCGGCAGACGTTGAAGCCTGGTTATCGGCTTTTTCATTGCGGCGCAGACTCCGCAGTATTTCGATATCCCGCTCGCTGGCTGACTTCAACTGCCCACAAGCTGCCAGAATATCCCGGCCCCGGGGTACGCGTATGGGCGCGGAAAAGCCTCCGTCGTTGAGGATTTCAGCAAAGCGTTTCATATGCCGCGCTTCGGAGCACTCGTAGGCAACCCCCGGCCAGGGATTAAAGGGAATCAGATTGAATTTGACGG
>JAJFIN010000022.1 GCA_021774955.1 Alphaproteobacteria bacterium
CGGGTTGTTCACCGGATTCGTACCCTTAAGTGCCGGGATCATCGCCATCACCTTCCTCGGCGAGCGGCTTACGGGTTCTCATATTGCCGGTGCTCTGTTGGTCCTTCTCGGTGTGAGTGTCGGGACCCTCCGGCGGCGTGGACAAAACGCCACACCAAAAGCCAAACTAGGTTAACCCCCTTGAGATAAAGGAAAAAACTTGTGATCGACCTAAAAGCCCCCTATTACCAGGAAACAAACCAAAGATAACAAGCCTTGATAGGGCTGGAGAAGAACATGTCGAGCAGAAAAAATCAGTTTACGGACGAAGAAGCGCTTCAGTTTCATATGGGCGCGAAACCCGGTAAACTTGAAATCACGCCAACCAAACCGATGGCCACACAGCGTGACCTGTCGCTGGCCTATTCGCCGGGTGTGGCCGTGCCGGTGCGGGCGATCTCGGAGACCCCGGATTGCGCTTACGATTACACCTCCAAAGGTAATATGGTCGCGGTTATTTCAAATGGCACGGCGATCTTGGGCCTTGGCAATTTAGGGGCGCTGGCAGCCAAGCCGGTGATGGAGGGCAAATCGGTTCTGTTTAAGCGCTTCGGCGATGTGAACTCCATCGACATTGAAGTGGACACTGAAGACGTCGACGCCTTCGTCAATTGTGTGCGCTATTTGGAGCCGAGCTTTGGCGGCATCAACCTCGAAGACATCAAGGCGCCGGAATGTTTTATCATTGAGCAGCGCCTGCGCGAGTTGATGAAAATCCCGGTGTTCCATGACGATCAACATGGCACGGCGATTATTTCTGCCGCCGGGTTCATCAACGCGCTCGACCTCACCGGCCGCAACATCAAAGACATCAAAATGGTCGTCAATGGCGCAGGGTCGGCGGGCATTGCCTGTCTTGAATTGATCAAAGCCATGGGCCTGCCGCACCAAAATGCCATCCTTTGTGATTCCAAGGGCGTGATTTATCAAGGCCGCGAAGAAGGCATGAACCAATGGAAATCAGCTCATGCGGTTGAAACGTCGGCGCGCACGCTGGCTGATGCTCTTGACGGCGCCGATGTGGTGTTTGGTCTATCGGTCCAAGGCGCCTTTACGCCCGACATGGTGCGCTCGATGGCCGATAAGCCGATCATCTTTGCGATGGCCAATCCAGACCCGGAAATTTCGCCCGAAGAAGTCGCCGAAATCCGCGACGACGCGATCATGGCGACAGGGCGGTCGGATTACCCCAATCAAGTGAACAATGTTCTGGGCTTTCCTTATATCTTCCGCGGTGCGCTCGACGTGCGCGCCATGACCATCAATGAGCCGATGAAAATTGCGGCGGCTTACGCGCTGGCAGAGCTGGCGCGTGAAGACGTGCCGGACGAGGTGGCCGCCGCCTATCAAGGTAAACGGCCGAAATATGGCCCTGATTATATCATTCCGGTGCCGTTTGACCCCCGGCTGATCAGCCGTATTTCGCCGGCTGTAGCCCGTGCTGCCATGGATTCAGGCGTCGCCCGGCGGCCCATTGTCGATATGCACAGCTATAAAAACGAGCTGTCAGCCCGGCTCGATCCGACCGCGACCTTATTGCAGCGCATTGTCAATTCTGTGCGTGGCAACCCCAAGCGCGTGGTTTTCGCTGAAGGCGAAGAAGAAGCCGTTGTGCGCACCGCCTTTGCCTTCCGCGCCCAAGGGCTCGGCGAGCCGATCTTGGTCGGCCGTGAAAACCTGATCCACGAATCGATCAAACGCACCGGCTTTGACAAGATGGAGCCGATTGAGATTCATAACGCGCATGAATCAACATTTAGCCCTCAGTATACAGAGTTTATGTATAAACGTTTACAGCGCGAAGGTGTATTGGCGCGCGATGCGCAGCGCATGGTCAATACCGACCGGAACATCTTTGCGGCTTGTATGGTGGCCAGCGGCTATGCCGACGCGATGGTCACCGGTGTCACCCGCAATTATGCGGTGGCACTCGGCGATGTCACCCAAGTTCTCGATATCAAAACCGACCAGCGCGCCGTGGGTGTGTCGATCATTCTGTCGCGCGGGCGGACGGTGTTTGTCGCCGATACCAATGTCAACGAAATGCCGACCGGGCCCGAGCTTGCCGATATCGCCATCCAAGCAGCGCGCGTCGCACGGAAATTCGGCTATGAACCGCGCGTCGCCTTTATGGCCTATTCGACCTTCGGCAATCCACCCGGAGAACGCGCCGACTTACAACGTGAAGCCGTGGCCATCCTCGATGAAATGAGTGTCGATTTTGAATATGAAGGCGAAATGGCGCCCGATGTCGCGCTCAATCCGGATCCGGTCCAATACCCGTTTTCAAGGCTTTCGGGACCGGCCAATTGCCTCATTATGCCAGCCATTCACAGCGCCAGTATCGCCACCAAGATGCTAAGCGTGATGGGCAATTGCACGGTGATCGGGCCGCTGCTCGTCGGCCTGGAAAAGTCAGTCCAGATCTGCTCGCTCGGCTCGACCCAGTCGGACATCATGAACATGGCGGTCGTTGCGGCTTATAATATTTCGGATGACTAGGCTTCTCTCGAAGGCAGACTAGGGTCTTTACGATTTTGATGGAATCAAAATCCGACCCTAAGTTGTTGCTTTCCGTGTTTCTGGACGGAAAACCGGCTTCCACTTTTCCTGGAAACACTCTAGCCGCCCACTCCTCCGCATCGCCCGGCTTGATCGGGCGTCCAATGGCGAGGCGTGGCGTGTACGGAGAAACTTCTTTGTTCGCACCCTGCGCGTTCCGCCCTCGTCATTGCGAGGGTGCGAGAGCACCCGTGGCAATCCAGGAATCTATGCTCAAGCCACGCTGCTCTGGATTGCCGCGCCGCCCGAAGGGCGGCTCGCAATGACGAGATCTGGACCTGGTCTATCATCGTTAGGAAGGCGTGTGAGCGGGTCTGGAATTAAATTATTCCGCCGCGCCGAAGCGGTTGAAGTAGCGGTCGGCGACATCGGCGATGACACACATGACAAAGACATCGACGGTTGAAAATTGATGATCGATGACCGCACCATCGCCAAAAAAACATCCGGCATGAACATAACCGCGAATGAGCGGGGGTAATGCGCGCATGGCGGCGCGGCGATCAATTTGGCCGGCAGCCATGCGGTTCATCTCGACAAAGAGTTCTTCGCGGGCCCGCACCTGCCATTGCTCAGGAGCGGCAAGCTTTTGGCGCAAATAAGATAGCGGCAGCGAATGCTCCTCGGGATCGGTGCCCGGAAAACTCGCGCAGCCAAACATGGCGTCGATTTTGTGTTCAGCGATGTAATGGCCAAGCCCCTGCCACAACAAGTTGATGGTCGGGCGGGTGCGGTAATCGGCGTGAACGCAAGACCGGCCAAGCTCTAAAAACCGTGTGCCTTTGGGCGCGCGGGCCATCATCGGCGCGATGTCATATTCACCGGCGGTGTAAAATCCGCCATGTTCATTGGCGACGTCACCGCGTAACAAACGATAGGTGCCGACAACTTGCTGCGTTTTAGTAGTGCGCGAATCGATCACCATTAAATGGTCGGCAACCTCGTCAAACTGGTCGAAATCGAGCCCGAGAGCTGCCATATCGCCAACAGGCTTGGCTGACATTTCTTCATAGAACACTTGGTAGCGCAGACGCTGACAGGCTTCGATATCCGCCTGACCTTCTGCCAGGCGCACGCGTAGAGGGCCTGCACGCCCCAAATCTCCAGGCTGAAGCGGCGGGATTGGACGGGCCGCGTGGGTCGTGGCAATACTCATAATGCCTATCTTACATCCAAATTTGGCCCCATTCACTCGTCAAAGTTGATCCTACTTTGGGGAGCGATTCAAATCAAATGGGATGAAGTTTTCCTCACAATTTTGAGATATTTACGCTATCGGCAACATCCTAGACAAACGATCTGGCGCTGGCCAAACTGGTGTTAGGGTCTCTACGATTTTGACGAGATCAAAATCCGACCCTAAGTTGTTGCTTTGCGTGTTTCCGGACGGAAAACCGGATTCCACTTTTCCTGGAAACACTCTA
>JAJFIN010000211.1 GCA_021774955.1 Alphaproteobacteria bacterium
ACGAGTTGGACAACCCACGGCCAGCGTCGTTGACGCAGATACGCGATGCCAAAAATGACATAGATCACGCTCAAAAGCCCGATCATGATAGAATAGAGATTTCTGAAAAATTCAATGTTGGCTATTTGATCTCCGAACATATCAAGCGGGTAGGAAAAAATAACAATCAACATGAGCCCGGCAATGAGCCCGTTCACAACTGACCAAATACCAACAAAGTATCCAAAACGGTAGGGTCGTAGGGCTGGGTTCAAACGCTTGAACCTGCGGTTCATCAAGATTGCAGCATAAATAGTGATCCCAATGAGAAACGGTGTTGCAAGTACAGCAATCATCATCAGGACAAAAAACTCAGGTGGGATGGGCATGGCTTCGTTGTAGGTCTGCCCGGACTCGTAGAGAACCAAGCGGCGTGATTGTTCAACGATGTCGAGGGGGTCGCCTTTATCTCCACTTGTCAGCGCCTCAACAACACTCTTCTGTACTTCAACCGCATCGTCAAAACGTCCCGCTTGAGCGTAAGACGCCGCAAGGATAGCGCGGGTCTCCAGCGTGTCGCTCATTGAAAACGCCGTTTCTGCATAGATCACGGCCTTCTTTCCATCGCGCAATGACGTATCGGGACAAACAGCCATTATCCATGCGGGAGAGGCATAATAATCCGCAGCTGTTTGATCAGCCGGAACCAAACGAATGGCTTCTTCGAAATTTTTCAGGGCGGCTTGACAATCGCCACGGTCGGCATGGATCCGTCCGCGATTAAAATAGGCGTAGTAATAACCGGAATTGGCAACGATCGCCGCGTTGTAATCCAACATCGCGCGCGCTGAATCTCCCTTGGCATAATGGGTACGGCCGCGATTATTAAGTGCGTCTGCATCACCAGGCTGCAAAGTGAGATAGGCATCGTAATCGGCAATCGATTGATCGTAGTCGCCGTTGGTGAGGTGTAGATATCCGCGTGCATAAAGGGCATTGCCGTAGCGCGGTGCGATTTGCAAAGCGCTGTTGTAATCTTCCATCGCCTTCACAGGGTCGCCACTTTCGCGATGGGTAAGCCCACGTTGATAATAAGCCCATGCATTATTGGGATTAAGGCGCAACGCTTCTTCAAAGTCAGCCATCGCCAGTTGGTGATCGCCGTTGAGACGATGGACAACAGCGCGCGCTGTATAAACATCAGAATCATCCGGTGTGAAAGCCAGCGATGCGTTGAAATCACTCATCGCCAAATCAAGTTGCTCATTGTCAACATAGGCAACGCCGCGCCGATACAAGATCAGCGCATGAGCATCGTCATTAAAAGACGTATCAATTTCGAGTAGCCTGGTGCACGCTGCGATGCGCTCACTTGCGGTTTTGGTAAAATCCGCACAAAGAATAGCGTCATCTGCAACAGCTTCTTGCGGTTCGGAAACGTCGGCTTGTGGATCGACATTGAGCCCACTATCGGCGCCACCGCCAACAGCCGTTGGGATGGCCACCATGTCACCGACGACATTTGTGTCTGATTGCGTTGATGCAGTATAGTCACGTTCGTCGTCGTGGCGAGCGCCTTCTTGATCGGCCAACATGATCAATTGTTCGGGGTCAACAAAGATCAGTGATTGTGGTTGTGAAGCGGGTGTGCCGGTTGACGTTTGTTCATGAACAGCAAATCTGCCGTGCCCAAGGGGTGTCGCTAAAAGAGTAGGGTCTGTTTCGCCAAGTCTGAGCTTTGTGGTGCTGGGCGCGAGGGCGTCTTGGATCTTGGCTTCGAGGCGCTCCAGAAAGGGCCGGTCTTCTTTGGAAGTGTGTGAAGAAATTGCAGAAGCATCGGCCCAAGACGCGACGCCTAAGAAGGCGCCGAGGCTAAAAGCCACAAGCCCAGCGGCCAAAGAATATGCGAACTTCACCGAAATCCCCCACTTCCCACCAAGATCGAACGGGCCCCACACCCTTTCGAAGCACCACAAAAGCCAATGATTTCAATGAATTATCAAAGATTGGCTCACCCACAGAGGCGCTAATTCAAATTATGCCTGAAACCGTGAAAAGGCGCAACTCTGGGGAAAATCGGGGGATCGAAAGGGGCAACAAGGTTAACCAAATTCGGTCAAGGGGCTAACCTCGTCATTGTCGACTTTGCGTCAATTTTGAAACTCAATCCAGCGGTCACACTTCTGGGTAAAGAGCCTCTCGTGCGCGCTCAACATAGGCCATAAGTTTTGGCATTGATTTCAAGTTGCGAACGGTCGCCGTTTCATGAGGCGAACCTAGAATACCAGCAATGAGCGGTGCCACACTCGCATCAACAGACTTCGGCGCGTCGCCCATGAGAAAGGCTTTATCACCCAAGAATGCATCAAGCGCTTCGAGATCCTCTCTGACCAGGCGTGCAACTTCTTCATGCGAATGTCTTCCCAGGCCGTGACCGTTGAGGTCGGAGCGCACTTGTTTGCGCGCTGAGTTTGAAATGAAACCGCGCATAAAGGCTGGGACTTGAGAAAAGAAGAAACTACCGACAACGGACCAATTGTCATCTTTCATCCATCGGTCGTGAACAATTCCCCAATAGAGATGTTCTTCGGCCATGCGGGTGAGAGACAATGAGATAGCACGTTGTTCCTCGTTCAAGCCTTCATCGAAATCGATGCCTAAAGATTCTTCAAGATGAAGCCGAATGAAATGGGAATCGGCGATGGTTTTGTCCCCATCTAGAAGAACGGGAAGCTTTTGCTTCGGTCCTTTGCGTGGATCTCCTTGCCATTCTGGTTGCCAATCTACGCCCGCCATTTTCAACAGGCACATGACCTTGACACAAAACGGGCTGGCACTGGGTTCACCGAAAAAGGCCGGGAAGGTAACAAGCGTAAGCATAAAATTTCTCCTCCAAAAATACTGTGGGAGGGTTATACTGACACTCTACTGACAAGAAATGTCAGTAGGATTTGGTATGCTGGAAATTATGAACCGCGCAGATCGACTTCTGACATTGATGCATCACATACGGGTCCTGCCAGCGCCCGTAACTGCGGGGCAGTTGGCGGAAGTCCTGGAGGTTTCACCACGCACCGTTTATCGCGACATTGACACTTTAAGGGCATCCGGCGCCCTGATTGATGGTTCGGCTGGGTTTGGTTACACTTTAGCTGAAGACCCATTGCTGCCACCACTTCAATTCACCGAAGATGAGATTGAAGCTTTCATCCTTGGCTTGTCGGAAGTTGGTGAACGCGCCGATCATGATCTGGCTCTCGCAGCGCAAGATGCCCGCGCTAAGCTGATCGCAGCTTTGCCAGAACGGCTGCGCAACCGGGCAACTTATGGTGTTTCAAAAGCAGTATCACTCCGCACACGACCCATGCCCGGTGTCGATCCTAAAATATTGCGTCACGCGGCATGGAATGAACGTGTATTGAAGATGAAATATATCGATGGGGCAGAAGCACTAACAGAGCGCGTGGTTTGGCCTTTGTCGATTTCATACCTGGATGATGTGGACGTGCTTGTTGCTTGGTGTACCTTGCGCAAAGATCATCGCGTCTTTCGTTTGGATCGCATCTTGGAGGTCAGCGAAACAGGAATAAGTTTCCGACCGAGGCGCGCGAGCCTCTATCGAGATTTTCTGGAGAAATCTGAAGCGGAGAAGAAAAAGCGAAACTGAAATATAATTCCTATCTCGTTACTCCGGCGCTGGCCCAGGGAATTGTTCTCGCAATACCCGCTTCAATGCTTTTCCCGTCGGATTACGTGGGATTTCATCCACGAAGACAACACCGCGCGGTTGTTTGAAGCGTGCAAGTTTGCCCTCGCACCATTTCAGCACTTCATCTTCGGTCAAGCTTTCATCGGCCTTCACCACAACCGCAAGCGGTGACTCACCCCATCTCTTGCTGGGTTGACCGATAACCGCAACATCTTTGACTTTGGGATGGCTCAAGATGACGTTTTCAAGCTCGGCCGGGTAGATGTTTTCGCCGCCAGAAATGATCATGTCTTTCTTGCGATCTTGAATATAGACATAGCCTTCGGCATCCATCGACGCGAGATCGCCGGTATGAAGCCAACCATTGCGGATGGTCTCTTTGGTGGCGTTAGGTCGGTTCCAATAACCCTTCATAACGTGACGGCCTTTGACCAGCACTTCGCCAATCTCATCGGGGGCTGTATCCTTGCCTTTTTCATCAACCACGCGCACCGAAGTATGGAAGAAAGGTTTGCCGGTGGAGCCAGCTTTGACAATGGCATCATCGGGTGAAATCAGACACGACGGCCCGCAGGTTTCGGTGAGGCCGTAGACTTGATGGATCTCAATACCCATATCCGCATAGGTTTCGATCAGACTGACCGGCACCGGCGCTGCACCGCTCATGCACCAACGTAGGGATGAAAAATCCACCTGATCTTTTTCCGGGACTTGTTGCATGCCGTTCAACATCGCCGGCACGGCCAGCATGGTGGTGATTTTCTCTCGCTCGATAATTTTCCAACATTCATTGGCATCAAACGCCCGCATGACCACAGCCGTGCCACCAACATGTAAATTCGATGTCATAGGGTTAAGCGCGCCGACATGATACAATGGCAACATGATCATGTAGCGATCTTTGTACCGAAGATCAGCCGTGGCGAGTGCCGTAAGATTACCCCACATCACTGAATTATGGGTGTGGATTACGCCTTTGGGCAGGCCGGTCGTGCCTGAAGTGTACATGATATAAAGTTCATCGTCATCGCTTGCGACAACAGGCGGTTCACTGTCCGAAGCGCTGGCAGTGATCTCGGTATAGCTACGAGCAAACTTGGCCGGCTCGCCGAGGCACACCCAACGCTTCACCTTCGTGCCGTGACGACCACGGCCATGAAGATCCTCCACCGCGTCTTCGAATTCCTCATCATAAACGAGTGCTTTAGCCCCTGAATCTTTCAAAATAAAAGCCAGCTCATCGGGTACGAGCCTCCAATTGAGCGGCACACCGATCGCTCCCAGTTTGCCGATGGCAAAGAACAGCTCCATGAACTCATTCGAGTTCATCATCAGCAGAGCGACCCGGTCGCCTTTCTTGATTTTAAGTGCCTTAAGCGCATTGGCGATCCGGTTAGAGCGCGCGTTCATTTCGCGGTAGTTGAACCGCCGCCCGCTGGCAACATCAACCCAGGCTTCAAGATCCGGGCTGAGATGCGCCCGTTTCGTGAGCAATAGCCCCACATTGTTTTCCATGAACCCCTCCCCGCAACACCAATATTCCCCATTGGGGACCAGTATAATGGGCAATTTGATTGACGCAACTTGAGGCTTTTGGGGGATCCCATTTAGGGATCAGTTTTCACAATCTTTTTACTGAGATCCAAGTTTCTCCCCACTTCATCCCCCTCTGTCCAAGGACCCAAAATATGAAAAAGACCATCGAAGAGCGTTCGGGCTTTCGTCAAATCCAACATGTCGATCCCTCCAACCCCGACGATCTTATTGTCGAGAGCCAGTATGCTGTGGACCCATATATCGAGGAGGCCAAACGTCTGTCCGATCAGACACCGGACAAAGAGATCCGCCATGCTGCCGTGATCCCGCAATGGGTGTTGGAAAAAGCCATGCGTGAAGGTTGGTTTAATGATCCTAAGAAATGGAAAGAATGGGCTAACGATCCGGACAACAAAATCTTCCGCACCTGGCCGGGCCAACTATAGAGGGCTCAAATTTTCAGCTTGATGAGTGTAGAAAACTTTTCTCGATCCAGGAAGCCAGTTCCTTGCCGTCATCAACGATGGCGGTGGGCAGCACAACATAGTCTTTCTTAATGGGCGCTTTCGGAAAATATTGAAGCGGCTTAGCGCCAAGGTCAGTCAAAGTTTGACGATCTTCCTCAGACAATTTTAGAGCAAGACCGACCGGCGTCAGCGTCATGAATATATGACCTTCCACATAGGCCGCCGCGCCACTGAAGAAATGCTTGCACTGGATAGAGGGAATATTTCTTCGCATCTTCGAAAAACGCTCGGATATCGCTTGTAATTTGCTGAGGTAAGGTTCGGCCACGGAGCATCTTTCTATCTATTAAGACAAAAGTTCAAAAAAAACACGTTACTTAAAAAGAAAGAAAAGTCCATCTGTTATAGTGGATTTGTCGATGATTGACGAGCGCACGCAAAAGACGTCCCGCCGCATTCATTGAGCGAGACATCATTTCCATATTCGGAGAACCCGCGTGACGATTTCAAATTTCGGCGAATTGAAGACAGCGGTGAAAGATTGGATGGAACGATCATCCCTGACCGATGCAATTGTCGCAGACTTTATCACCATTGCCCAATCAAAGCTGCATCACGGCGCACCGGGCGGTATCGAGCCACTGCGCATCTCGGCCATGGAAACCGAAACAGATTTAACGGTCAATGCCCGCACGGTCGCCTTGCCGACGGGGCATCTCGCCACCAAAAGGCTTTACCTTGACACCAGCCCAAAACAGTTTTTGAGGCTGATTAGCCCCGAGAAATTATGGTCCACGCTGGCTGGAACTTACACCGGAAGACCTTTGGCCTATGCGGTCGAAGATGAAAACTATGTCTTTGGCCCGGCTCCCGACAGTTCCTATACCGGCAAGTGTCTTTACATCAAATCATTCACCGCTTTCTCACTTGATGCCGATACCGATTGGGTCTTGAGCAATGCACCGCATGTCTACCTCTACGGAGCACTGGCTGAAGGCTTTCAATACATCATGGACGGCGAGAAAGCGGTTTCTTATCAGGGTCAGTTCGCCGATGCGATCACGCGCCTCAACGCCGACGACGACAACAAACAATACTCCGGTGCGGCCTGGTCTGTCCTCGCAGATCATGGTCACCCATGAGCAAAGCAACAAACATGCGGAGCATGAAATGATCCCCTTTGGCGATTGGCTTCCAGATCAGGCGGCGCTCGAAAATCCGGGTGCGTCTCATATCTTGAATGTCATTCCTTTCCGAGCGCATTACCGGCCGTTGCGCGGCCTGTCCGTCCTCACCAATGCGCTCGATAACCGGGCACAAGGGGCAATTGCTACGCAAGATTCAGCGGGCACCGTGAAAGTTTATGCCGGTGATAAAAATAAGCTCTACCGTTTAACAACCGGCGATACTTGGACCGATGCGTCAAAGACCGGCTCTGCACCGATTTACGCAACGCCTGACGATGGCCATTGGCGGTTCTCGCAATTCGGTTCGCTCGCCATCGGGGTCAATGGCATCGACGCCGCACAAAAGATCGACATTACATCCGGCACACAATTTTCAAACTTAGGTGGCTCTCCACCGATCGCGAGGTACACCGCTGTGGTACGAGATTTCCTCCTGTTCGGGAATCTGTCCGGAGAACAGAACGCAGTTCACTGGTCGGCCTTTAACAATGCCGAAGGGTGGACCATCGGGACCGATCAAAGCGACAAACAAACCTTCCCTGATCAAGGAGCGGTCAATGGCATTGTCGGCGGCGAGACAGGCTACGTGTTTCTCGAGCGCGCGATCTATCAAATGTTGGCAACCGGCGATGACTTCGTTTTCCAGTTTGACAAAATAGAAGATGACCGCGGGTTGATCGCACCGGGTGCGCTTGTTCGTGTCGGCCAGCAGATCTTCTTTCTGTCCCATGATGGTTTCTATGTGATGGCCGGTGGAGGCGCCACACCTATCGGGAACGAAAAAGTCGACAAGGCATTCTTTTCTGATCTCAATCAAAACTATCTTTACCGTGTTTCAGGCGCGGCAGATCCGATCAACAAAATGATCATGTGGTCTTATGCCTCGACCAACTCTATCGATGGCACGCCTGATAAAGTGATCATGTTTAATTGGGCTGACGGCAAATGGTCGCAAGGTGATTTGGCGGTCGATCTTCTGTTCACGTTCTTAAGTGAAGGACAGACCCTTGAAGATCTGGACTCGATCTCCGCCTCGCTCGATGCGCTCGCCTTTTCGCTAGACAGCCGTGTTTGGACCGGCGGCGCCTTGTCGCTCGGCGCCTTTGGCACGGCAAAAACAATGGGCACGCTTTCTGGCTCGACCCTTGCCGCAACCCTGGAAACATCGGAAGCGCAATTGATCCCACCCGGTCGCTCGCTGGCGCGCGATGTCACGCCGCTGGTTGATGCTTCTGCGGCAACCGTCAAGATTGGCACGCGTGAACGCCAGGCCGATGCGGTTTCCTATTCTCCAGCCTATGCCATGGAGACATCGGGCATCTGTCGCACCCGCGATTCTGGTCGCTTTCATCGGGTGAAAGTCGAAATACCGGCAGCGACCGAATGGACCAAAGCGCAAGGTGTCGACTTTGATGCAACGCCAGCGGGGATGCGATGAGCCAAAGACGCCGCAGACTTCCCCAAGAGGGTGCCTCCAGTCGCGACATCGCGATATTGGCCAATCAACTTTTATTAGGGCGTGTCAACACATTTGGCACGGTGACATTAACGGCAAACCAAGCAACCACGACCCATGCAGTGCCTTATATCAATTCAAATTCAGTGATGCTCTTGATGCCAACGACCGCCAATGCCGCTGCAGCACTTGCAACCACATACATTGCTTGCAGCTCTGGTCAAGCCGTCCTTACACATACCAATAATGCCCAATCCGATCGAACGTTCAACTTTGTAGTTTTAGGTGGATAGAATGAGATTTAAACCAGAACCCCAAGTGCAAATTCCTCAATTCGCGTCAGCAGCACCGCCACAATCCAATGCCCATTTTGGCGCACCGGCCAATTATTGG
>JAJFIN010000212.1 GCA_021774955.1 Alphaproteobacteria bacterium
GAAAGGCTCTGCGAAGATTTATCGTGATCTCGGTGTCTGGTACCATTGTGGTGTTGCTAGTTACTGGAGCGAACTATGCATTGCAATCTGGATCGGCTATCGCCAGTTTGGCGACTCGAATTTCACTACAAGGACACGTATGGTGGAATATGTATCATATCACGAATATTGAATATATACGTGAGACAGGTGCATCGTTTAGTAACGAGCTTAGTTCCTTTTTTGAGCTGAAACCTGCGCGAGATAACAGAGGGTCTGAACTTGTATTGCGCCTCCTTGCGCCGGAACCTATCTATCTTGTACATACCCAGTTTGGATCGAGATTTGCCTCAAACTGGCCAGGATTGGGATTGTACTATTTTGGCGCATCAGGTGTATTGATCTTGCAGGCGTTGTTTGGTGTTATTTATGGTGTTTTCTGTGTAATTTTCAAGCGAGAAATTCTTTCCGGAAATATCCTTACTTCTCTTGTTTTGTTTTTCATGTGGAAGCAATCAATTTTGGAAGTTATTCTTATGGGAGAATTCTACAAAATATTTAACATCCGCCCTTTGATATTCATCGCGGCCATTATTCTTATTAAAACTACTCATTCTTGGTGTGTGGACTTGTTTAAGTTACAGACCAAGAATTTCGACAACCCCAATAAAGGATCAAGAAATTTGGCTTTGAACTAAGTCGCCTTATCGGGTCGCAAACAGATTGATACCCTAATTGCAAACCCTGAAGTCTAGCGATATGTTTCCAAATATGTATGTCAGCTGACGCAACGGACAACCTCATGTTTGTGTAAGACGCAATCCACTGAGCTTGCAGAGATGTTATCGAGCTCTATAAGGACGCGCATTCATTGAGATCAGTCCCGTAGGTGAAATTTCCAATACTGTCGCTGCAAATTGCGGTATAATAGTGCGACTCTACCGTTGCAGGGTGGCGATTTGCCGACTGCATCTGAAATAAGCTGTGCAAGATTTTGGAAGATACTGGTGCCCCCTGGTCGTAATGACTGTGAATGATGAGCAATTAAGCTTAGAAACCTACGTCCGTCGCGCAAGCCGAAGAATTGTGCGCAAGCACCCTCACGGTTGGTCAATCTTTGCGGGTGATTTATTTGCTTTGGTTGTTGGGTGGCTCTTCCTCACTATTTTGGCTTTCAAGATTCCTCTTCCTGTGGCTCATATAGGCGAGTTGAATTTACCTGTTTATGAAGTACTTTCAGTCGCGCGGCTTCTTACTTTTGTGGTCGTATTTTTTGCCTTTTTTATTTTGGGGCACTACACAGATCGAATTCATTACTTTTTTCAAATTCATCGGGTGTTTCTCGTTGGCGCCACGGCAATGGCCGTTGAGTCGGCGTTCCGGTATTACTTGAAGGAGCCGGCCGGTTTACTGTGGATTTCGGTTTCTTGGGCAATTTTGATTTCATTAATAGTTTTCCTCAGATTGCTCTCGTCTAACTTGTTGAATACCAAAGAGAGGTTTCGCCAACCCATTTTGATTTTTTCGAGTTCGGCTTTGGGCGCGCATCTTGCCGAAGCTATCAAACGCAAACCCAAACAGGGTTTTCGTTTTGCGGGGTACGCGCGATCTGGTTGGGAAACCTTAGACGACATTTCGCGTGACGAAATTACGAATTCTTTTGATGTGGAAGATTTGCGATATGGTAGGGATGTGTTGTTTGCATTTCCTTTTGAAAAAAACGATTCAGATCTGCTCAAGACATTGTTGCAAGTTGCAGAGCAAAAGCGGCGGCCGGTGGCTCTTGTGGCGCCAGGAACTGGGTTTCGGCTGGCCGGGTTCAAAGAGCTACCGCTTTTTGGAGAAGATCTAATTCTTCTTGTTCCGCGCCTAATTCAATTTTCGCTTTTGCGTGCTGGAACAAAGAGGATTTTTGATATCTTTGTATCCTTCGTGATTTTGCTCTTGTTACTGCCCTTTAATCTAATCACTGCGTTTCTCATTTCACGTGATGGGGGGCCGGTGTTTTATAGTCACGTGCGAATTGGTCGCGGAGAACGACATTTCAACTGCCTAAAATTTCGCAGCATGGTTGTTGATGCCGATGAGAAATTGCGTGTTTACCTATTGGGGAATGCGGAGGCTGCTGAGGAATGGAGAAATACGCAGAAGTTGAAAAATGACCCTCGCATTTCGCGCGTTGGAAGATTTCTCAGAAAAACTAGCTTCGATGAACTCCCTCAATTATTGAATGTTCTCATCGGAGACATGAGCTTGGTAGGTCCTCGGCCGATTGTTCAGAACGAAATTGTCAAATACGGTGAGAACATTGGTGAATATGCATTGGTTCGACCGGGTATCACAGGCCTTTGGCAGGTTAGCGGTCGCAACAACACATCCTATGACGAGCGAGTTGAGCTTGATAAATGGTATGTTAGAAATTGGTCGCTTTGGCTCGATATTTTTATCTTGTTCAAAACGCTACCGATTGTGCTCATGCGTCGTGGTGCTTATTGAGAGTTTCTTCAACAGAAGCAATTACTACAAGGAACGGGAATTTGCTTGGACCAAGTTTTCTTTTGTCCCATGGAAAACCTGTAAGTTGAAACAAGGCGTTGCATGACCATCTATCCCATTATTCTGTCTGGCGGATCGGGCACAAGGCTGTGGCCTGCTTCTCGAAAACACTATCCTAAGCAACTTTTGCCGCTGGTAACTGAGCGTACAATGATCCAGGAGACCGTTGGGCGCGTGATTGATAACGATCAGTTTGCCGCGCCGATTGTCATCTCCAATACCGAGCATCGCTTCATCATTGCCTCTCAATTGCAAGAGATGGGCGTAACAAATCAGACACACATTCTTGAACCTGTGGCCCGAAATACGGCCCCAGCAGTTATCGTCGCTGCTTTACACGCTCGAAAGTTGGATCCTGATGCAACACTGTTGGTTCTGGCTGCTGACCATCACATCAAGTCTCCCGCTGCGTTTCACGGTCTAATCGCCAAAGCGAAGGCTGCTACTGACGCTGGATATCTTGCGACGTTCGGCATCCAACCTGACAAGCCGGAAACGGGGTTTGGGTATGTTAAGGTCGGGGAATGTATTGAGGGACTGGACGGTGTAAACTCGGTTGAGGCCTTTGTCGAAAAACCGGATCTCAAAACCGCTGAAAACTATCTCGCCTCAGGCGATTACTTTTGGAACAGCGGAATGTTCCTCTTTAGAGCACAAGTGATTCTTGAAGAAGCTCAGATCTATTGCCCGGATGTCGTTGAGGCATGCCAACAATCACTCGACCATGCGCATCACGATCTCGATTTCTTGCGGTTGAGCGAATCTCATTTTTCCTCTTGTCCCGCTGATTCAATCGACTACGCCATCATGGAAAAATCATCAAAAGTTGTGACTGTACCAGGTGACATTGGTTGGTCGGATATCGGCTCTTGGTCGGCGCTTTGGGAAATTGGCGCGAAAGATGATGAGGGGAATGTTTTTTCTGATGATGTTATCGCGGTGGACACGCAAAATAGTCTAGTCCAAAGCGAAAGCGGGCTGGTCGCTCTCGTAGGTGTTAGTGACCTGGTTGTTTGCCAAACTTCCGATGCACTTCTGATTGCCAACAAAGAAAATTCCCAAGATGTGAAGAAGGTCGTCGAAGACCTCATTGCCAAAGACCGCTCCGAAGCTGTTTTGCATCGACGTGTCTATCGTCCGTGGGGATATTATGAAGGCGTTCATGAAGGCGAAAGGCATCAAGTTAAACACATATGTGTTTATCCAAGGGCGTCTCTGTCTTTGCAAATGCATAATAAGCGTGCCGAGCACTGGGTAGTTGTTAAAGGCAAAGCGCAGGTCACGATCGGCGAGACGGTCCAAACCTTGTTGGAAAATCAATCGGTCTACATTCCCATCGGGACAAAGCATCGACTGGAGAATCTTGAGCAAGAACCCTTGAGCCTTGTTGAAGTTCAAACGGGGGCATATTTAGGTGAAGATGATATTGTTCGATTCGAGGATATTTACGGCAGAACAGAGGAATAATTCTATTCAGGTTGAACAGCAGGTCGGCCAACGCAATGATAGACAAATCCATATGCCGCCATGTCTTCGGGATCGTAGATGTTTCGAAGGTCAATCATTAGATTTTGTTTCAGCGCCGATTTAACGCGCGGGAGATCGAGCGCGCGGAATTCATTCCATTCTGTCAATATGACAACAAAGTCTGCCCCTTCTATGGTCTCATAGGCATCTTGGCAGTAGTTGATATTTTGGAGAAGTTTTTCAGCTTCTTCCATTCCTTCAGGATCATAAGCGCGAATTATAGCTCCTTGATTTTGAAGAATTGGTAGAATGTCGAGGCTTGGTGCGTCTCTCATATCATCCGTGTTCGGTTTAAATGCTAAACCAAGGACAGCGATGGTTTTACCCGAAACCGAACCACCTGCAGCATCGATTATTTTTTTAGCCATTGTCTTTTTGCGTTCATTGTTAGCTTCAACAACGGCTTCAACAACCTTCACTGGCGCCTCAGCTTCTTGCGCAGTCCGCACCAAAGCAAGGGTGTCTTTGGGGAAACAAGAACCACCGTAACCAGGACCGGCGTTCAAGAATTTGTTGCCAATACGACCATCCAACCCAATTCCTCGGCTGACATCTTTCACATCGGCGCCAACTTTTTCGCACAATGCCGCGATCTCGTTGATGAAAGTAATCTTAGTCGCGAGAAATGCATTGCCGGCATATTTGATGAGTTCTGATGTCTGGCGGTCCGTAAAGAGAATGGGAGTTTCTCTTAAGTAGAGCGGTCGATACAGGCGTGTCATCAGTTTTTGGGCGCGCTCCGAACTCGTGCCGACGACTACTCGATCGGGACGCATGAAGTCTTCGATGGCAGAACCCTCACGGAGAAATTCTGGGTTGGAAGCGACATCGAAATCCGCCAGCGGACACTTGTCTTGAATGATCTTTTCAACTTCTGCGCCAGTTCCAACGGGGACAGTGGATTTTGTCACGATGACCGTGTAGCCGTCTAATGCTTCGGCAATTTCTTCGGTTGCTGCGTAGACGTAGCTGAGGTCCGCGAACCCATCTCCGCGACGGCTTGGTGTTCCCACAGCAATAAAGACCGCATCAGCGCTAGGAACGGCTGATTTTAGATCGGTCGAAAAGGTGAGCCGTCCTTCTTCAACATTATCGGCGACCAATCTGTCGAGCCCTGGCTCATAGATTGGTATTTCACCTTTTTCAAGGCGTTCTATTTTACTCGCATCCTTATCAACGCAGACAACAGAATGACCAAAGTCAGAAAAACAGGCGCCTGAAACGAGGCCAACATAGCCGGTGCCGATCATTGCTACACGCATGGTAAACTCCTAGGGCGCGATTTGATTTTGTGAATTGAAGACCGAAGGTCTTTGTAACTGTCATTCATTCAGCAGGGTAACCATCATTTTTCTTACATCGTCGGATAGTTCAGGTCTTTTGAGAGCCATTGCCAAATTGGCTTCGAGGAAACCGAGCTTGCTGCCACAATCATATCGAGTGCCGTCAAATTCAAGTCCGTGAAAAAGCTGGGATCCGATCATCTTAGCCATAGCGTCGGTTAGTTGGATTTCGCCGCCTGCGCCTTTTTCATGTCTATCAAGATGACCAAAAACTTCAGGTAGTAAGATGTAACGACCAATAATTGAAAGCGTAGATGGAGCTTCTGAAGGGTCAGGTTTTTCCACCAACCCTTTGACCTCGACAAGGGCCCCGTCAGTGGTGCCAATATCTAAAACACCGTAGCGATTAGTGTGCTCGCGAGGGACATTTTCCACCGCCACGACATTGCCGCCGGTGCGATTGTAAACTTCAATAAGTTGGCTCAAACACCCTTGGTCTGCGTCAACGAGATCGTCTGGTAGGATGACAGCAAAGGGTTCTTTTCCGACATAGTCCTTTGCACACCAAACCGCGTGACCTAGACCTTTTGGTTCTTGTTGCCTGACGAAGGCGGTTTTCCCCGGGCCAGGGTTAAGTCGTTGCAGCAGTGACCATTCATCCGACTTACCGCGCTCTTTCAACAGAGTTTCTAATTCAAATGCGTGGTCAAAATAGTCATCGATGGCATTTTTGCCACGCCCATTCACAAAAATGAACTCTTCAATGCCGGCTTCTTGGGCTTCGTCGATGGCATATTGGACGAGGGGCGTGTCAATCACTGGCAGAAGTTCTTTGGGAACGGTTTTGGTAACTGGAAGAAACCGTGTGCCTAAACCGGCGACTGGTAAAACAGCTTTGCGAACCTGTTGGTGCATTTTCCTGGCTGTCCTTTAGTTAGTATGAGTTGTCGGCGCGCTTCTGCCACGCAATAAAATTGAGTACAAGCGCTTTAACTTTGAGAACTATACCTCCAAGGCGCTAACAACGGGTTTCCCTCATTCAACATTCAATGTGTAGCATTTAGGCTACAAAATGTCATATTTACACACAATGTTCATATTTGTAGCTTATAAGCTATTAATGTCCTGAATTTCAGAGTAAATGAACCCTATATGACAACACCTAAAGATCTATTGAAGCTAATTGACGGATATTGCCGCACCACCGGGTGGAGCCATAGTCGTTTTGGGCGGGAAGTTCTTCGAGACCCAAGTTTTACTAAGAAGCTGAAGGACGGCCGGCAACCGCGAATGGATACCGTTCAGAAAATCACAGAATTCATTGACGCACCGTCGTCGACATCGAGGGATTACACAACCCCCAGAACGCCAGCTAACAGTGAGCAACTTGGCATGAGCAATAATCTTACTCACCTAAAACGCCTCGAAACTGAAAGCATACATATTATGCGTGAGGTTGCAGCAGAGTGCCGCAATCCGGTCATGCTTTATTCGATTGGCAAAGATTCTTCTGTCATGATGCATTTAGCTTTGAAAGCGTTTTATCCTTCAAAGCCTCCTTTTCCGATTATGCATGTGGATACGACTTGGAAGTTCCGTGAGATGATTGATTTCCGAAACGACTTTGTTGAAAAGCATAGTTTGGATTTGATTGTACACATCAATGATGAAGGTGTTCAGCAGGGGGTCGGTCCGTTCACGCACGGTTCTGCAATCCACACAGAAATCATGAAAACCCAAGGTCTCAAACAAGCTTTAGACAAATATGGATTTGATGCCGCATTTGGCGGGGCTCGTCGCGATGAGGAAAAATCGCGAGCAAAAGAGCGGATTTTCTCATTTAGAAGTCGGCAACATCGTTGGGACCCAAAAAATCAGCGGCCGGAGCTTTGGAACATTTACAATAGCCAGATTCATAAAGGGGAAAGCATGCGCGTTTTCCCGCTTTCAAATTGGACGGAATTGGATATTTGGCAATATATTTATCTCGAAGATATTCCCATTGTTCCTCTCTACTTTGCCAAAAAAAGGCCGGTTGTTGAGCGTGATGGTTCTTTGATCATGGTG
>JAJFIN010000213.1 GCA_021774955.1 Alphaproteobacteria bacterium
GCTTTCACTTCCGGCCCAAGTTTTTGGTGTTTCGCCCATGGACGTGCCCAGGTTAATTCTTCCAAAGGAATGAAACTTGTTTCTTCTCCGCTCTTTAAGCCAATGGCTGCTGTTGTCTCGCCGACAGATAAAACAATAGCGGGCTGCCATGGTTCTAATCCGGTTGGAATAGAAACGGATTTGAGCAACTCGGCCCAAGGCTGACCTTCAGTATCCTGAGGATCAAAATGTGCAATTGGCCCGCGCCAACCATGGCGCCGATCATAGGCAACAAGACCGTCTCTAAGTGCTTTCACCGCTGCTTGTTGTAGTGTCGTATCGAGTGTTGCGCGGATCGATAGCCCGCCATCATAAAGGTTTTTCTCGCCGTAAATATCGTAAACCTCACGACGAACATGCTCGACGAAATATTCAACATCAGCGGTTTGAGCCCCGTGCTGGCGAGGCTTAACAACAAGATCTTCTTGTTGTGCCAGATGTGCAGTCTCCAAGCTAATACGTCCATCTTCCGCCATCCGACCAATAACCCAATTGCGCCGAGCCAATGCGCGCTCTTTGCGCCGAGTGGGATGATAATTATTCGGGGCTTTTGGTAATGCGGCGAGATAGGCAGCTTCAGCAAGAGTAAGTTCATCCAGAGACTTATCAAAATAATTGAGTGCTGCAGCGGCCACGCCGTAGGATGAGAATCCCAAATAGATCTCATTCAAATAGAGCTCAAGTATCTCATCTTTTTCAAATGCACGTTCGATACGCGTTGCCAGAACGGCTTCTTTCATTTTTCTTTCGAGCTTGACGTCGCTCGTGAGTAGGAAGTTTTTGGCCACCTGTTGAGTAATCGTAGAAGCCCCCTCCAGGCGTCGGTCGTTCATATAATTTGAAACATTAGCCACTGCCGCCCGAGCAATTCCAACGGGGTCGATACCACGGTGTTTGTAAAAGTTTTGATCTTCAGCCGACAAAAACGCAAAGACCACATTGTCCGGAATGGCCTTGCGTGGCACGAACAGACGGCGTTCTCTTGCAAACTCGGCGATTAAACTACCGTCGCCGGCATGAACGCGGGTGGTAATCGAAGGTTCGTACTCGGCCAGCACTTCGTAGTCGGGCAGATCACGGCTGTATTTTCCCCAGAAATAGCCGACAACACCCAGCGCGCCGAACGCTAAGATCACTCCCATCCCAAAGAGATAGGAAAGTGCCTTCAACCAAAAACGGCGCTTAATACGCATCGACAATTACCCTTACCAAATACTGATATTACTGTCTGGGACGCCCCGTTGAAACCGCCAACTCATACCGTAATGCCACAATATTGTGGAGAAATAACAAACAAAATCGGGCTGAACGAGGGCTCGGGCGATTCTCTGCAAAAACTGGATCTAATTGGAACCAATTCGCTGATTGGCAGCAAATGTCTGGCCGCCACCTTGATTTGTGACGAAAAACTTATCAACCGCACTGGCAACTGACTGTGTAACTTTTGATCGCTCGCTATCCGAACGCAGCAATTTCTCATCCTTGCGATTTGAAAGATAACCCAATTCAACCAACACCGATGGAACATCTGGCGCCTTGAGTACAACAAATCCAGCAAACCTGTGAGTTTTCCGGAGCAAACCGACATTCTTAGCAAGCTCCGGTGTTAAGGTTTGGGCAAACAGGACTGATCGGTTTTTGGTTTCGCGTTGTGATAATTCGATCAAAATCATTGATACATCGCTAGATTCTGAACTGATATCTACACCAGCGATTATGTCCGCGCGGTTTTCTTTTTGCGCGAGAGCCGCTGATTCATCGTCAGAAGCTTCCTCCGAAAGTGTATATACGGAGGCACCATGGACAGATTTCTGGGGGTTGGAATCAGCGTGCAGGGATATAAATAAATCAGCACTCGCCGCACGTGCAATATCAACCCGTTTTCTCAATGGATGGTAGATATCTTCGTTGCGGGTAAGAATTACATCGTAGCGACCCTTGGCATCAAGCTGGCTTTTCAACTCGCGGGCAGCTTTGAGCGCAATGGATTTCTCATATACCCCAGAAACACCGATGGCGCCGGAGTCTTTACCTCCATGGCCCGGGTCCAACACGATAGTCCACCTTGGTGGTGGTGCGGACTGTCCCTGAGCCCCTGAAACCGAAGGCACAAATGGCTTTGCTGGCCAACCTGCTGTTTGCAAAAAACTGGCCTCAGTGGTGGGTTTAAGATCTACGACCAAACGACTTGGTTTCGACCCATTGGGCTCGAGATGCAGAATTTTATCAACCACAACCGGCTCAGCTACATCAATCACAATTCGAGAATTTCCAGGCTTAAACTGGCCGAAGCGCACCCCAGTGACAAAGCCTGTGTTTTCACTTCCGGCTAATTTATCGAGCCCCCACTCGACCTCGGGCAAATCAATCACGACGCGATAAGGCTCTGAAAGAGTAAAAATTCGTGGCTTCACATTTTGACTAATGTCGACGACGAAGCGTGTGTAGGCAGGGTGAACACCAATACGGATATTCTCGACGGCGATATCTGCGGCATTTGCAGATGGCGCGCTAGCCACCCCAATGCACGCCGAGAGCGCGAATAGATATGCGAATAGATATGTACGAACTTTACCCAACACCATCGCTTTGCGACGCCCTTCAATAGCGACATAAACCCTGGTTCGTGACGCAAGTGGATTATTGAAAATTTCTACCAGAGCTTTGGTTAACGGACCCTTTACCTGTTTTATATGTATTACGTCACTGGTTTCAAAATCCCTATTTTCTCCAAGCAATATAATACACCCTGACGTGTTCTTGAGCCACCAATGAACAAGCAGCGGATTGACGTCGTTAACAAATTGTTACTCTCCTCGCCATATTGTGGACTTGCTTAACACGTAGCGAAGCAGCTAGAAGTGTTACAAGATGAATGGTTTCGCGATGGAATTGAGTATTTTGTACCGTCGCACCCGACAAAACATGAATGAGATCGGGTTTAACGCATTTGTTCATTTGGCTGCTTTCACTGAAAGTAAGCGCTCTATCCGCTGATTTTGGCGGTTTGAGGAAGAAACATAGAATTTGTGGCCTGAGAGTCCTGCCGAATGATCGGCACTCAAGTTTCACGAAGAAACCGTTTTGGCGCATCGAAATTAGGAGATGGCCAGAACCGGAAGCTAACCTGAAGTATATAGTCGATAATTTATGCAACTAACTAAATCAACTAACCGAGAAAATCGAAAGGGAATCCGGCACGCAAGTGCTAATGGGTTCTTGATCGGGTTGCGCCAAATCGACTCATTTTACTTCTCATCAGAAATAAGTGGCAGCTCCCGGCGGTCGCGCTCATCTATTTATT
>JAJFIN010000214.1 GCA_021774955.1 Alphaproteobacteria bacterium
CAGACGAAGGCAGTTCTTGCAAGGCTGATCGCAGATGCTTGAGATCGTAGTAATCTTGACCTGCTTCCACAACACTTGCCCACGCCGCGAGTCGAGTCCAGGGTTGAGAGTTTTCTAACAGCTTAGCCGCCCTTTGGCCGACTTCAGCTGGGAATCTTTTTGCCGCCCGCAGAATTGAACTACCTAGCTCATAAACCCATTGTCGACGTGTTGAAGCTAGTTCAGAAAACGCGCGTTCCAGAACTCGTTGTACTATTTCTTCGGACACCTCGAGAGTTGATTCGGTTATAAGCTCGACGCATCTCAATGTGACATCACGACCTGTGTTGGTATCTTGGGAGCTACTCAGCAAGGCATCATAAATCATGACGCCCAGCCCCATGTCAGTCGCGAAACCGAGCACTTCTGACCACGACTGTTGTCCAATCAGCGAATACACCGCATTTTTCAAATCGGATTCAGACAAATCAGAGAGGTAGCGGGCGCACGCATATTCAGCAAAGGTCTTGTGGACGAACGTGAGCGTGTCTTGATCCATGTGTTGTACCCGCTCCAACAGCCCAACATCCTGCCAATAGCAGGTGCATTCGTCGACTAGTTGTTTCGCTTGCAAAGAAGTGTAATCTAATCCCAAAGCGAGTTTTGTAGCACAATCATCCCGCATATCTTTGACGGAATTTATCGGTGAGCTGACTACATTCCACCCCAGTATATTAACAAAGCGGTGCATCACAGAATTGGCAGCCGGCGCCGGTCCAGCACGTGCGGGCGGCTCCTCGTCGAATAACTGGAAAATTTCAGCATATAGTTTCGATTTACTTTGACTCGGCTCGCTGCCTCGAACGAGAAGAGCGGCGGCGATACCCAGCAGAAGAGGACTACGGACAGTGAGCGAACCAGTTTGACTTTGTTTCACATGGGCTGTAGCGAGTACCGATGCCGCCGCATTGCGAGGATCATCTGGTCCAACAATATCGCAGATCAGTTCTGATAAACACTCAACCGCTGTGTCGTCAGCCAACGGTATAAGGTCATAATGCCGCCAGTCGGAAAGTGAGGCCGTTCGATATCCGATGGGTCGTGTAGTGACAATGATCCGGCTATTCGGGTGGCCGATGCTGAATTTCAACAGCGCCTCGGCGACAGATTCTTGATCGGGCCCGCACTCGTCCAAACCATCACACAGCAAAACCCAATCACCGATACCATGTGCCCTTGCGTCATTGACGCACAGGCCTGATCCATCGAGTCCTAATTCAAACATGCTCTCCTCAAACGCCTCACCTTTTGTCCGCATTCGTACTGCTAGCGCCCGAAGATTTACTTTGAGGACGGGAAAGCCATCTTCGGAATATCGACGGGCAAGGTACGTGAGCAAGGTTGTTTTTCCCATTCCAGGACCAGCAACGACGACTGCAAAACGAAAGAACCGCCCTAGCGTATATGACTCAATTTGTTGATTTTTAGCTTGCTCCTTCCGTTGATCCCAGGCGTGGTACCGCGCTAGCGCTTCGACCAATCCGTCATCTTCATTGCTAATATCATCGCGGACTATGATAGGAACGGGTGCCCAAGCGCTGTCGAATGAGAGGCGCTTTCGAACGCCTATGATCGAGAACCCCGAATTAGTTTTTGCCACCCAGTTTGTGAGCTGCGAAACTACCGCAACTGGTGAACGTGGTTCCTTTAATGAAATTTTGATATTCGCACTAGTTAAAACCTGAATAATCGACGAGGCGCGCCGTGCTGAGCGGTACTCAATTATTGCACCAGCGTCGCGGTAGAGCCGCTCCCACGCCGCCCCGATCTGTTTCTTGTCTTGACAGATATGTTCCAACTCAGCGCGAGCCGCAGCGATAGATGCCTGATCGTATGTCAACGCGTGAACTGTCACAATTCTCAGTCGTGCACAGATCAAACTCACTGGAAGATCGAGTTTTTCTAAATTTTGTTTGAACGTTTTGGCGTGATTTTTTAAACTATCCGTTCGACCCTCACCAATGCGCGTTAAGTCTTCCGCCAATTGTCGAGCAATTGGCTGGCTGGAGTTTGGACACACAACGAGTATCCCATAGTTGATCTCGTCGCGGTGGATCGCCACAGCCAGTTTCTGCAAAGTCTCCCAAAGCCTTGTACCTGCTCTCAGACCGCGTTTGATCTGCACTTCCGAAATTATTCCATCTCGGTAGGTGAAACGAAGATCATCACCAGCTCCTCCGGTTTCTGCAGAGATTTCGACCGGTACATCATCAATCAAACCCTCTAACCATAGAAGAGGTCGTCCTCTCGCCACATGAATAGCGGCCAGAGCGGTTACAGCGGTCTGGAAATTCATGCCGCCTGCGGTGGCTGCACCTCCAGCCTTTTTTTTGTTATTTGAAAGTAGGGCGTTCATAAGACGGGATACATCTGGTGTTGTATGGTGGGTTGATCTTGCAGGTGTGTTGATTGCCATTGGAGTGATTAAGTTTGTGTGAGACCGTCTCCAAATGCCTAGTCAGGTTGCGCCTATTTCGATGTTCATTAATCTGCTGTGTCCGAATTCAGACAGCGAGTAGTCAAACCAGGACGCTTGACGATGAATCTAAGTTCTGAATCAATGGCCCAAGTGGCGAATCGCCGCGTGCTTTACAAATAACTATCCATTATTTGCATTTTGAAGGTGGAGATCTCCTGTGAGGCTTCACCTTCACTGGTTTGGGTCCCGGCTTACGGGTTTCCCTCACCTGGCGTGTTTTCTTTGTGCAATTTTTGCTCATTGAAAACTCCTATTCTTGTTGGGTTTCAGCCCAACGCTCCCGAAGCACCATTACCTCGCGTTGTCAAAGGTTAGTGCTCAGAAGGTGAATAAGTGCGACGACTCGCCGAACTGGATTCGATCCAAAACCCAGACAGGAGTCAAGGAATAGTCACCAGGGCAACAAGATAACTTGTTGCCTTCACCCTCACCAAAAGCCCAGCCGCCACCCAGACCGCATTTCGATTTGAATGCGGCCTAGGCACGCGACCAATGCTAAAGATGTCGGTTAGACGTTAGTCCAACCAGCTATCGTCATCATCGACGATGTCACCAGCAGAATCCGATCCCTCGGTGGCGCGCGCCATATCGCCTTCATTTGGATCATGCTCGATGATTTTGTTGCCGAACCTATCAACGTTTTCATAGTCTTCGACGGTCTTGCCATCCGGCAGAATATATCGAACCGTGATAATGTTGGGTTCGATAGGCTCTTTTAGATGTTGTAGGAGCTCCGGGGCATAGTCACTAATCGCCTTCATAAGCTTTACCTGTTCGGTGACAGAGCCCTTAATGGCTTTGTCAGCCAGCGCCATGATAAGCGCTTCGTTATAGGGTACACGACGCACCTGCCCCCCTTCGCGCACGGTCACTATCTTGTTCCACATTTTGTGCAGAACAGGATCACTGTTTTTGTTTCCCCTCGGACGACCGTTCGGATTACCCGATTGGCCTTTCTTAAACTGGGAGTGTTTTGGCGGCTTTCCCTTGCCGACTTTGTGGTCTTTGGACATTTTATGTCCTCCTCTGTTGATTAAAAAAGTAACAATTCAACTGTCTGTTGAGCCTGTCCTTCAGCTGAGTTCGCTGAAGGACAGACCAGATCGGACGTGCACTGGATCAATCCCGGTCACCTCACGAAACCGTTTAAGCGTGACATCGACGTAGCGAGGGTCGAGCTCGATGGCGTAACCCCGTCGTCCGGTTTGTTCGGCCGCAAGTAACGTGGTGCCGGAGCCGCAAAAAGGGTCGAGCACAATCGCGTTACGGTTCGAGCAATCAAGGATTGCGTCCGCCACTAAAGCGACGGGCTTAACCGTTGGATGCATGGCCAAGGCGTCATCGCGGCCCGCGTGGAAGGCGCTCATACCGGCATAAGCCCATACATTGGTGCGGTTACGTCCGTGTCGACCGAGATCGACATTATTGATGTGGGAGGCTGTACCGCTTTTAAACACCGCAACAAGTTCATGCTGCGAGCGATAAAGGGAGCCCATGCCGCCGTTTGATTTGGTCCACACGCAGAGGTTTTTGAGCTCGGAATAGACTAGATCACCAGCCGTCAGAAGGGCCTGGAGATGGCGCCAATCCATACAGATATAATGGATGGATCCATCAGTGCTGGAACAGGCCAGATTCTGCAGTGTGAGCGCTAAGAAGCCGATAAACTCAGAGGCAGACATCTCGCCAGAGGCCATGGCAAATTCGCCATGGCGGTGCTTGCCTTTGCCTGAGACATGACCGTCAATCTTGACGTTGTAAGGCGGGTCGGTGAAGACAAGTTGGGCTTTGTCATTACCGAGCAGTTGCTTGTAGCTTTCCGGATCGAGCGCATCACCGCATAGCAGCCGATGGTTCCCCAAAGTCCACAGGTCGCCGGATTTCGCTACAGGTAATGCGTCTTCATCAACCTCCGGGATCAGGTCGGCTTTATCACTGACACCGCACTTCAATTCACCGATCGCGACATCAATTTCACCCATCTCAAAGCCGGTGGTGGTGATGTCAAAATCCAGGTCGATTTCGAGCAGGCCCTGGAGTTCGATCGCCAAAACTTCGCGATCCCAACCGGCATTTTCGGCCAATTTGTTGTCGGCAATGATGTAAGCGCGCTTTTGTGCGTCACTCATTTGTTCCAGGCAAATGGTGGGTACCGCCACCAGGCCCAGCAGCTTAGCGGCTTCCAACCGACCGTGACCAGCGATTACACCACCGGATCGGTCGACCAATATCGGATTGGTAAAACCAAACACCTTGATGCTTTCGGCGATCTGCTTGATCTGTTTGGCCGAATGCGTGCGGGCATTGTTAGTATAAGGATGGAGTGTCGAAACCGGTTTGGTTTCAACACGCATATCGTCAAGAATATAGTTCATTTTAGTCTCCATACAAAGTTAAGTTAGGAGATAAAAATGAACGCTCTATCGCGGAAATGCCCTCACAACAAAGGCGCTTTTTGTTGTGAGCTGGCTATGTTAACGACCGTCCGCCAAGACTCTGTATTATACCACCAACGTCTTGCCGTCATGCGCGCAGCGATTTCGCTGGGCGGTCCCTGCCAGAAATCGGCCTTGCGGATCGCCGACCATCCGTTGAGATGACCGTGTCTTTTTTTACGCTTCTGGAGCCAGGTAAGGTTACGGTGATAGAGCCCCGTTACGATCATGAATTGCCGCTGCTTTAGGGAGGGTGGGTCTGGTCTGCGGCCTTTTGGTGGTTTGATTTCACCGTTCAAATACCGGCATAGGTAATCGAGAACGGGTTCTGATAAAGGTCGCAACCCATGACCGCGCAGAGCAAGCGCAAGATCGTCACCGGCTACAAATTCTCCCGCCTCTAATTCTAACTCGATACCACCAAGGTGAAGTTCATCGAGACAAGCAAACTTGGACTGGACTTCTGGCTCTTGGCCCGGCGTCTTTTTAGTATTAGATTCTGTAGTCATTACGCACCTCATACGCAAAGGGTTTGTTACAAAGAAACCCAATCATACGAAGTCCGACATAAGACCGTAAACCAACGTTTTGACAGATGAGATAAGAGGCCTAAATCAGCCGGAAAAGGCGGAGATCAGGGCGCCCACAAGGTCTTCATGGTTAAAATATCGATACGCAGCAAACTTGTCCTCTGAAGTCACCTTAGCAGAGGCCACAACCGAATATTTGCTGCCGCGTCCATTCCCCAAGCCCTTCAACACCGACATCGGGATGAGCCAAGCGCAGACAAGGTCGCTGCCAGACAAAAGCTGGGCCAATAGATGAGAACCACCTTCTTCAGCGAAGGTTGCCTTCCGGACATCGAACTGCACTGTCTGTGCCTTTTCATTGTCAACTTTCATGCGGCTTTTGACCTGCAGGGGGACAACACTCCGGGAGGCCTTGTCATAGATAAGCAAATCAATGCCATCGTCATCGGCATAGGGTTTAAAGGGGGCTAATCTACCTTGAGAGGCCAGAACCAACTGTGTCGCTGCCAGAGATTCACCCATAGCGCCAATTTGGGTGGTTGTGAGCGCGTGTGTTTGATCTGTTATCATGAGCCCCAGTACCGCTCGAACAGCTCCACAAGTCAAGTCGAATGTGACTTATAGTCTGTAGATTAAAAGACTACATGCAGGTCCATTCTCATGAATGGATATCTGCAAACAGGTCGGGCTTAATGTCCAACGGGCACGACGGGACAAGGAATGGTCCCAAGAAGACTTGGCCTATGAATCCGGCCTTCATCGCACCTATATCTCTGGCGTTGAGCGCGGGGTTCGCAATCCCACGGTGATTGTCCTTGAACGCCTGGCCAAAGCACTTGATGTGAAGGTCGAGGCGCTGGTTGTCTCGACACGCAAACGCAAGAAATAACGCCTCAACTCACAACCACCTTTCGACGGCAAGCTCCAAATATAGCTGAGTTGGTGAAGTTTATGCCATATTCATTGTCCGTGATCCTGCCGATCACGAGCTGGGTAACCTGTTCTCCCTGAAACAGGGCAAGAAAAGGCACGTCTCCCACATATCCACCGAACCTGTTCTTACTGTTGACCGACCCACACACCCGCCAGCCAAACGCTTGATCGGTGCCATGCATCTGCGAACCCTTTGTGTAGCCTTTACTGGGAGGCCCAAACTCAAAGATCCCTGAGGTTGGGTCGCTCAAACGTCTATTGATCGCCGCCCTCACAATCTCCTGGTGATTGTCCGGCGGAGGTGGGCCATAGTCAGTGCTCGCAATCATCTCCGGCGACACAGAGGTCGCGCAGCCGGACAGCAGGATCCCAATGATCAAACCCGCAACATTCACCTTTCGGCTCAACGGTAACCACAATACTCGACCCATAACACACCTCCAGAGGCAGAACTCTTAGGGTCTAAAGTATGGGCTCGAGAGGTTAATATGTTACTTATAGGATGTCGACTTATAGGATAATCCCCGACTATTTGAGGAGATGTTATTTCCCCCCTCCCAATCGCGCATGAACACGTTGTTGCAATGCATAATCAGGCCTGGGAAATCAGTTAGCTGCTTAGCTTGCAGCTCTCAAAAAAATCTATTCACTTATGAGACCAAAAGAATCGTGGCATGATCCGCGTAGATGATTGGTGGTGGAAGTCACGTAAGCCTGGGGGACGACCAAAAATCGATCCAGAGATTCGCACGTTGATCCGGCAGATCAGCCCTGAGAACCCCTTATGGGGAGCACCGCGCATTCATGGAGAGTTGCTCAAACTTGGTATTGATATCTGCCAAGCAATGGGGCATCCAAGATAGACCAACGTCGACGTGATCCCTGCGGCAAAATGGGTATACGGGACGTGTGATTGGGTCGATCCGGCGTGAATACCTCGACCAGGTGATTGTCATTAGTGAAGCACACCTGCGGCGGATCATGCATAGTTACGCCGACTATTACAATTCAGCACGAACGCACCTGTTTTTGGAGAAAGATTCGCCCTTGGGAAGAGATGTTCGTAAACCGAGTGTAGTCAAGTCCATCGAATGGCTTAACGGACTTCACCATCAGTATGTTCGAATATAGTTTTCGGCAGGCACAGGTATTGAAGAGCTAAAAAACAGGTTGAGGTTATTTGGCCTCAATAATAGTATTCGCCTGCGTAATCGTGTGTTTCTCAAAGAACGAATAAATTTCGCGGCTCGCGTTAATATCAAAAGATGTCCGTCCGACGAGAGATTCAGGAAATGCTGCATAACCTCGTGGCCAACTATGTCCACCGCCTTCAACAGCCAGAAGCTGAACCGAGTCGGCATTAGCCCCGTCCCCATAAATGTACCGCCTAATTCTCGTGTCGTCGTCTGACTTATCTGCTAGATATGCAGATGAAGTCGGTTCATCTTCAAAGCCCGCATTTTTTGCCCAAAACGTGGCGGTTTCAAACGCGCTGAGAACTTT
>JAJFIN010000215.1 GCA_021774955.1 Alphaproteobacteria bacterium
AGAGCGTCGCCGCGGACGACTTCCAGCGCAGAATAATCTTTCCACTCATCCGGGTAGCCAATTTTACTGGTGAAGTTTGCCAGCTTGTTATGGGCTTCGACTTTTGTTTCCTCAGACATCCACTCTCGGGAATCGACACGCTTCCCGAATGATGTCTTCAGATTTTCCACGAGATCTACCATGGCGGCTTTAGATTCTGGTGAAAAATACTTGTCGACATAGACCTGGCCAATAGCCTCGCCCATGGCGTTGTTCACCGATTGAACGCCGCGTTTCCAACGCTCACGTTTGGTCTCTACGCCATTCAGCACAGTGCCAAAGAATGCGAAATTTGCATCGTCGATTGTTGCTGGTAGGTAGGCGGCATGCGCCGATAGATAGTGAAATTGAAGATAAGCGGACCACGTTTCTACCGGTGTTTCAGCAAAGATGGCCGCCAGGTTTTGAATGGCATCGCTTTCGCGGACGACAACTTCGGTTTGGTCACCCATGCCAGAAGAGTCCATAAAAGTGCGCCACGGAAACCCCGGTGCATAAGCGATCAGCGCATCCATTGTTTTGAGATTATAGGTTAAACTGCGATTGCGTTGCTTAGCTGACGGCCAGTGAACTTCCGCCATGCGGGTTTCGACGTCGTAGATAGCTTGGGCTTTGTCAGCTGCGTTCTCAATCTCCGCAAGCATCAGCATTTGCTCGATGAATGCACGGTAAGCCGTTCGTTCATCGGCAAACTTTTCTTCCAAATAATAATCCCGGTCTGGCAGCCCTAAACCTGATTGCAGGACATAAAACAGATACCGATCAGGTTGCTTGAAATCGCCATCAATCCAACCCGACATGGGTGAATCCGCTGCTAGATCCGAACGGCCCATCGCATGCGCGACTTCATCATGGCTGGACAGGCCTGCGAAATACGCGAGATCCGCGCTGGCGGGTTCAAGACCCTTGGTATCAATGGCCTCAACATCAACGAAACTAGCAAAGTAGTCGCCGACTTTTTGTTCGGCAGAACCTGCGGCCGCGTTGCTCTCAGCTGCTACCTCAATGATGCCTTTGATCTGTTCCTCTGATTCTTCGAAAAGCAGGTGCACAACACCATAACCCGCAAAAATATCCGGGATTTCTACGGTGTCTAGCCAGGTGCCATTAACATAGCGAAAGAAATCATCGCCTGGTTTTAGCTCAGTATTCATGGCGGTTTTATCGACGCCCCAGGTGCCGTAGCCAGATGCGAGAGCGACGCGTTCTGTTGAGGTTGTTGTTTCTTGTGAAGCTGTGGTTTCTGTTGACGCTTCTGGCGCCTCAGCCGGTTTCTGATCGCAGGCAGACAATGCCAGCGCGATCACGCCGGTCAAAAATAGCTTATTCATGGGGGAACCCCCTCCTCTTAGACATGCACAGATATGCCCTGTCACGGTGCAGCCCCCAAACTGCGTATCCGCGACATTGCTTGGGTTCGATTCATAAACGGTGACGCCCTCGGTGAAAAGCCTGATTACAGGTTTCAATGTCGAAGCCAGAATGGGGATCTATTTCAATGCGGTGAATGCGGTAAAAATACCGTGTCTTGATATTGATTCGGTGAATTTACCGCATATATGTATGAGGTGACGCAGACGCCTCAAAATACCCCCCCGGACAATTCTGAGCAGAGTGATTGGTATGACACCAGCTCACTTTGGCGATGGTCTGAGTGTCACATCAGCCGTCACCTGCAAGGATACCTTTCGCTGCCACCCAAAGAGCTGAGCGTCTATCAAGAGGTCATATTGGCAATCCGAAACAAATACCCCCTGAGTGATTGGGTGAAACGTGAAGCAAATAGACTGATTTACGCGCGGTTCAAATCAGAAGGTAAACTGTTTTTCATTGACGGCGGCTGTGTTCGCCGAGGGGGCGTCACCATCAAGCTTTGGCAAGATCCGGAAAGTGGGTCAACCTATATGGGAACCCCGGGCAAAACCACGTTTCGAAAAATATCTGAAAAATAGTTATTCGATGTTTTCAGAATCGATCAGTACCGCGATGAACAAAGCGGGTTTAGATCCATTGTTGACCCAGGCATGATTGGTTCCGCGTTGCACCACAACATCAAAAGGCTTCAGCCGAACTTCATCATCATCAAGCAGCAATGTGACATCGCCTGACAAAAGAATGATGTAGTCAATGGTTTTGGTTTTGTGCATTCCAGGATGACGGGTGGTATCGACCCGTTCATGGGCGGCTCCCATGCGTTCAAAAGTAGCTGCGGCTTGTGCTTCAAGTTCTTCTGGAGACACGCCCTCCGGTTTCGGGGCGATAGCAAAATAGCGAAACTTGGTACCACCGGCCTCCGGGGAAAGCTTGACATCGCTATCAGCCCGATCGATTTGATCGGTTGTGACGATGGGGCCGCCGTCGGTATTCCACAATTCGAACAGGCCTCCGATTTCACTGCCAATTGATTGTGGTGGTGGACCATCAAAAACGATGTGAGACCGGCCGTCTGCGTTGTGGCCGGTTACGATCCGGCGTTTCTCGCATGACATAGCGTTTCTTCCTAATTCGGTGACAGTATATTGCCTTGATCGGGCCTGACGTCACCGGCAAGGGTTTGCTGATAGATGCGCTCGATCGCCGCCTGCCCTTTATGATGCTCAACTTTAATCCATCCCCGCGCTGGGGCCAAAAATGCAGACCACGCAGAGGAAAGCCGAGATTGAAAACCTTCTAAGCCCCAATCCTTTTGACGTTTCTGCGCTTGTGAAGGCGCAAAGAACAGGGTCGGCTGCGGTCCTGGTAGACCGTCCCCTGCTCCACCCTTGTCCCAATGCGACGCACCCACGGAGCAACTATATTTGAGATTGTCCGTGAAGTGATGATGGACGGCGCTGCGCACTTCTCCACTGCCCGCCATATCAACAAAAACACTTGGCGTCGCAGCGTCGAGCTTGGAGATGTCGTTATAGCTCGCAACTTGATCATAACAGCCAAGCCCCTCGACAAAGGGAATATTGCCCGGTGACGTCAACCCAACGACCTTCGGTCTATTGTCACCCGACTGAGAGAGTTGGAAAGCAAGGCCAAAAGCCGTCTTCGACGAGGCGCTCGAAAGCACGATGGTTTTTGCGCCAAAATATTCGTTGTCGGCAAGAAAATCTTCAATCAAAAACGATGTTGTAAAGAGCGGCCGAAAGAGACTTTGAAAATCCTCCTGATCGGCCACATAACTCGGATCTTTTTGGGTGCGTGAATAGAAGTTATAGATCGGGCTCAAAGCTTGGCGATGTTCTGAACTATCGATGAAGCCCGCATCGGAAATATTCACGGGCTTTACAACCAAGTAGCTCGACATAGGGAAATAGCCATAGAGCCGTTCGCCGGTTTCAATATCTGGATGGCGCGATGCCGCGACTTCAGCAAAACCCCAAACAGGAACACGGCCCCAGCCATCAGGTGCTGGAAAAAAATCCCAGTAATGCATCGCCTCTCCGAAAGCAGCATAGGTAATATTGTTGGCAGTAAAGGCGTAAGAACTGACTTCAAGTAAAACCTCGCCGTCGGCCAAGTCGACTTCAGCGATTGCCGGTGTTTCAACAAATTTCGTGTTAGAAAGGTCGTCGCGCGCAACCAAAAAATCAGCGCCTTTTGTACCCATCACCCTGTCTCCTCTCATCCATGAGATGTATTTGTTAACACAAGTTAACCAGGGCAAAGCCAAGGGCGCAACACAGGTCACCCGTTTGTGTATATGTCGCACTCGATATTTAAACAGTTAGACGCTATATTGAGACCGTGAGCCAATTTAGTTCCATAATCGCCCAGTCTGGTCAGCGCATCGCGGTGCTGCTTGTCTTGGTATTGGCTTTTAATCCTGCCTATGCGACAGCTCAGACTATGGGCATGACATCTGATGGCCATATGGCTGATGTCATGACAATGGTCGGCGAGATGCCGTGCGAACTTTGCGATGATTGCGACGACAATAACGGAATGTCGGGAAGTCAAGATTGCAGCGATATGTGCGCTCTTTCATGTTTGAGTGGCTCATTGGTCTATCTTGATGCGAGCCACCGAGTAATCTCAGCTGCAAAGAGCCCGTCTTACGAATTTGATGGTGACCGATATTCTATTGAGCACACCGTCTCCTACATCCCTCCGCCTCCACGAACTTAAGCCAAAAAATCAATTCTCCTTTGTTGATGCAAAAGAGACGACCGCGTTTCGCCACACGCGAAGCGCCAAGGCTTAACCGTTCAAACGAGGCACTTCATGTTTCGGTACGTTCTCATGGCGATATTATTCGTCAGCACTGGTTCATCTGCATATGCAGCGGATTCCGGCGCCCCCCTCACCATGGAAGAAGCTGTTGCTATCGCGCTCAGTGCAGGCGATCCCAGCGTTCTTCAATTTGAAGAGAAATCGCTCGCATTTGAGGACCAAGCGGTTGCAGACGCGCAGCTCCCGGATCCGAAACTTCGGGTCAGCGCGACAAACTTTCCCGTCGATACGTTTCGCTTCGATCAAGAGCCGATGACCCAAGTGCAAATTGGCCTATTGCAGACATTTCCGCGCGGTAAAACACGGCAATATCGCGGAGAAAAACGCGAAGCTGAAGCCGCCGCACAGCGTGCCATGCGAAGTCTTCAAGAATACAAAATCGCGTTTGATACAAAGGTTACGTGGCTCGAGCTTTTCTATTTGCGCGGCGCATATGAAACCGTCATCGAAAGTCGCCAGGCGGTGAGTGAATTGAACGACGTTGCACGATCCATTTTTTCCACGGGTCGTCGTTCTGCCCAAGATGTACTGCGTGCAGATTTGGAGCTGACGATACTCGATGATCGACTGGTCGGCATCGCACAACAGATTGACGTCAAGAACGCTGACCTCTTTCGTCTGGTTGGGTATGAAGCTGGCATGCGTCCCTTGGCGCAAACCATGCCAACGCCTTCCTCCTTGCCCGACCGAACGGTCCTTCAAGACCGTCTCGTTCGCCACCCCTCTGTGGCAGTCATTGATTCAGAGATTGATGCCCGGAAACACGATGTCGATATCGCGCGTCAGCAATATAAACCCGGGTTCACGCTCAACGGAGGCTATGGTGTCCGCGGGGGAGATCGACCAGACTTTGCAACGCTCGGCGTCACACTCGACCTGCCTTTGTTTACCGGTAAGCGACAAGACCGAAATCTCGCAGCGGCTAAACGAAACCGAAATACGTTTGAAATGAAGCGGCAAGCACAATTGCTTGAACTTGACCGCATGCTAAATGGTGCTCATGCCAACCAAGTTCGATTAGCGCAACGCATTGCTTTGTACGAAGAAAGCGTTCTTGTTCACGCGAACGAAACATCCGAAGCGACACTCACGGCTTATCAAAACGATGTGTCTGATTTTGCAGAACTCGTGCGCTCCCGGCTCGCGGAATTGGACGCCGAACTGACATTGCTTCGGTTACGTACAGATCGCGCAAAAGTATTTGCGCAAATTGATTTCTTAACAGGAGAGAACAATGAATAAGTCTCGATTATTATCAACTCTCTTGTATGTTGCCGTCGGGATGAGTGCAGGCTTTTTAGTTTCGCGCTGGATGTCTCCTCAAACAACATCAGAAGCTGACAAAGAGATCCTCTATTGGGCGGCGCCCATGGATCCAAACTACCGACGGGACGAACCTGGTAAATCGCCGATGGGGATGGATCTGATCCCCGTTTATAAAAACACTGGCGGTATGAGCGATGGCGAGCCTGCCCTTCAGTTGAACCCCGCTGTTGTGAACAACATTGGGGTTCGAACCGCCAAAACCATGCGCGGCAATTTACAGCGCACCATCGATGCGGTGGGCTTTGTTGAACCCAATGATGATCTAACCAGCGTTCTGCATGTGCGTAGTGAAGGCTGGATTGAACATCTCTTGGTTAAAACAGAGGGTGAGCGCGTTGGCAAAGGCGACACGCTTTTCCAGCTTTACTCTCCGGTCATCACCAATGCCAAAACAGAGTTTGTTCAGGCCGTCCGGATTGGCCGTGCAGAACACATCAAAGCGGCGAGTGAACGGCTTAGGTCATTGGGCCTGGAGCAAGATCAAATCGATTACCTGCGAAAGAACGGCAAGGTTGAAAGACTGGTCGACATCCGCGCGCAACAAGACGGGGTCATTCTTGAACTCAATGTCAGTGAAGGTGCTTATGTAAAGCCTGGCACAACAATACTGAATTTGGCGGATTTGAACTCAATCTGGGTTCAGGTTGAAATCTTTGAGGATCAAGCTAGCTGGGTCGAAGAAGGCCAAACCGCAATCATGCGCCTTCCCTTTATACCGGGGCGTCTTTGGCATGGGAGTGTCGACTACGTTTATCCGATGGTCGACACGATGAGCCGAACCGTCCGGGTTCGGATGCAGTTTGATAATCACGATCAGGCATTGAAACCCGGCATGTATACCGAGATCGCGATTAACGGAACCGAACTGGAAGATGCTCTTTCAATCCCACGGGAAGCCTTGATCCGGGCTGGCAAATCTGAACGCGTGATATTGGCTTTGGGTGAAGGACGCTTTCGTCCCGCGCAAGTCGTTGCAGGTATGGAGTTCGGTGATCATGTGCAAATTCTCTCCGGTCTTCAAGAAGACGAAATGGTTGTTATTTCAAGCCAGTTTCTGATCGATTCCGAAGCAAGCCTGGACGGAAGTTTGTTACGAATGGATACGGGGGCGGATGATACCGCGATGGATATGGCCCCTGCATCGACCGAACCTGCAAGCAGACAAAAACCAGAATTGATTGTTGCTGATGGCGTGGTGAATTCGATCATGACCGGGCACAACATGATCAACATTACTCATGAACCTATTGAAGCCTTGAACTGGCCGGTCATGACGATGAATTTTACTACCACGGAAGATGTGGATTTATCCAGTTTCGAAATCGGTGAGCGCGTGCAATTCACACTGATGCCGCAAGAAGACGGAAGCTATTTGATCAACAGTATATCCACGTACGATGTGGAGGGTGAACAATGATCTCGAGCATCATTCGTTGGTCCATCGACAATCGTTTTCTCATTGTTATGCTGGCAATTCTTTTTGCGGGCTGGAGTTTTTATTCTTTAAAACAAACGCCGCTCGATGCGATTCCAGACCTTTCGGATGTTCAGGTGATCGTTAAAACCACCTATCCTGGACAAGCGCCGCAAGTGATTGAAGATCAAGTGACCTATCCGTTGACCACTGCCATGCTTGCCGTTCCAGGTGCGGTAACGGTACGCGGATATTCATTCTTTAATGATTCATACGTCTACATTATATTCAAAGATGGGACCGATCTCTATTGGGCCCGCTCGCGGGTGCTCGAATATCTCAGTCAGGTTGCCCCTACTTTACCCAAAGAGGCGCGTTCGGCGCTTGGGCCTGATGCGACAGGTGTTGGTTGGGTTTACCAATATGCTCTCCTTGACCGCACAGGCGGTCATGACCTGGCCCAATTGCGATCACTTCAAGACTGGTTCTTGAAATACGAGCTTCAAACGATTGAGGGCGTCTCAGAAGTTGCCGCTATCGGCGGCATGGTCAAACAATATCAAGTGGTCGTGAATCCCAATCGTCTGCGTGCTTACAACATATCGATCGCTAAGGTTCGCAAAGCCATTCAGGCCGGCAATCAGGAAACCGGCGGACGCGTCATCGAAATGGCAGAAGCCGAATATATGGTGCGCGCCAGCGGCTATATTCAAAGCGAAGAAGACTTAAAACTCATTCCGCTCGGAACGACACACCAGGGCACCCCTATTCTGTTGAAAGACGTGGCCGACATTCGCTTGGGGCCAGAGCTGCGCCGAGGCATTGGCGAATACAATGGTGAGGGTGAAGCGGTTGGTGGTGTCATTATTATGCGCTACGGAGAAAACGCGCAGTCGGTCA
>JAJFIN010000216.1 GCA_021774955.1 Alphaproteobacteria bacterium
ACACACTCAAAATAGCGCTTGCCCAGTGCAATCCCCTTGTCGGCGACATTTCCGGCAATGCGGAAATCGTGCGCAAAATGCGTGCCGAAGCTGCAGCCCAAGGCGCTGACCTTGTCGTGTTCTCTGAGCTTTTCATTGTCGGTTACCCACCTGAAGATCTGGTCCTCAAACCAGCCTTGCAAACAGTTGCCCGAGAAGCTGTGGAGGCTCTGGCCAAGGAGACGAATGATAGCGGTCCCGCCGTTCTCGTCGGCACGACATGGGTAGACGATGGCAAGCTTTATAACGCCGTCGCGCTTCTGGATGAAGGTAAAGTCGCCGCCGTACGTTTCAAACATACTCTACCCAATTACGGTGTATTCGACGAGATCCGCGTCTTTAATGCGGCCCCACTACAAAGCCCGGTTAATTTCCGCGGTACACGGATTGGTTTTCCGATCTGCGAAGACATCTGGGCTTCTGACGTTGTCGAATGTCTGCAAGAAAGTGGCGCCGAGATATTAATCGTCGTCAATGGCTCGCCGTTTGAAGCAGGCAAATATGATCAACGGGTCAATCATGCCGTTGCACGAGTAACAGAATCCAAGCTTCCCTTGATCTATGTCAATGAGGTCGGCGGGCAAGACGAGCTCGTTTTTGATGGCGCGTCGTTTGTTCTAAATTCAGATCTGTCAGTCGCCGCCCAATTACCGGCTTGGGAAGAAACCCTCGTGCTTACCGATTGGCAACGCCAAGAGGGTGGGTGGCACTGCGCGACCGGTACGCTTGCCACGCTTGAAGAGGATGATGAGGCGACTTATCTCGCTGCGGTCTTAGCTCTGCGCGATTATGTTAACAAGAATCGCTTTCCCGGAATCGTCTTAGGTCTTTCCGGTGGCATCGATAGCGCTTTAACAGCGGCCATCGCTGTCGATGCGCTCGGGCCTGACCGTGTTCACTGCGTCATGCTGCCATACCGCTATACCAGCGAGGAGAGCCTCAGCGATGCCGCTGAATGCGCCAAGATGCTCGGCGTCAAACTCGACACCATCGCGATCCACGAGCCCGTGGAGGCTTTTGGCCGTGCTCTCGCGGACCAATTCAAAGACACGAGCGCAGATGTTACGGAAGAGAACATTCAATCGCGCGCCCGCGCGCTGATCCTCATGGCTCTGTCCAACAAACACGGTCACATGGTGCTCACGACCGGCAATAAGTCTGAGATGTCTGTTGGCTATGCCACGCTCTATGGCGATATGTGTGGCGGTTACAATGTGCTCAAAGATCTCTATAAAACCCAGGTCTTTGCCTTAAGCCGCTGGCGCAACAAACATCACCCGAAAGGCGTGCTCGGTCCTAAGGGCTTGGTCATGCCCGACAATATCATCACCAAGCCCCCGACCGCTGAATTGCGGGAAGGTCAAAAGGATGAAGATTCTTTACCGCCTTATGACAAGCTTGACGATATCCTCGAGAGTCTGGTTGAAAACGAATTGTCCGTCGATCAGATTGTGGCCAGGGGGCATGCACGAGATATTGTCAAAAGAATTGAACATCTGCTGTATGTTGCTGAGTACAAGAGGCGCCAAGCACCACCAGGCGTCAAACTAGGTTTCAAGAATTTTGGTCGCGACCGTCGGTATCCGATTACCAACGGCTTTCGCGATGTCTGATAAATTTAAGGTTGCTCCATGACTGTCATCGTTCGTTTTGCTCCAAGCCCGACCGGGCGCATCCATGTCGGTAATGTCCGCACCGCATTGCTCAATATGCTTTATGCAAAGCGTCATGACGGCAAATTCATGTTGCGGTTGGATGATACCGATACGGAGCGATCCACCGAAGAATTCGCGCAAGGCATCATCGAGGATATGGCCTGGCTGGGTTTGAACTATGACCTGACCGCCAAGCAATCAGACCGGTTTGCGGCCTATGATGCTGCAGCAGAAAAACTGAAAGCCGAGGGTCTTCTTTACGCATGCTATGAAACACCCGAGGAGCTTGACGCCAAACGTAAGCGCCAACGCATGCGTGGGCTTCCGCCCGTTTACGACCGCTCAGCGCTAGAGCTCTCTCAAGACGATAAAGATAAGTTTGAAGCTGAAGGCCGCAAACCTCATTGGCGCTTTAAGCTCGGAGGTGGTGTTGCTGAATGGAATGATCTTATCCGCGGCCCTGTGTCCATCAATACCGCCAGCGTGTCCGATCCGGTTCTGATCCGCGCCGACGGCACTTATCTCTACACCTTGCCGAGCGTCCTCGACGATATTGAATACGGCATGACCCATGTTATCCGTGGTGAGGATCATGTCACCAACAGCGGTACACAGATTGAAATTTTCAAAGCCCTTGGCGGAACCCCGCCGGAGTTTGGTCATCATCCTTTCCTAGTTGGCGCTGACGGCAAGGGTCTGTCGAAACGGCTCGGCTCTCTATCTATCCAGAGTTTGCGGGAAGATGGATTTGAACCCATGGCGGTTAACAGCCTGCTGGCCAAGATAGGAACTTCCGATCCCGTTGAAGCGCGCACAACGCTCGATGAACTTGTTGCTGAATGTGAACTGTCAAAAATTTCGCGAGCGCCGGCACGTTTTGACGAGGCTGAGTTAAAACACCTGAATGCCCGTCTTATCCATAATTTGCCGTTCCAAGATGTTGAAGCTCGATTGAAGACAATGGATCTTAATGTCAGTGAGGCATTGTGGCTGGCGGTACGCGAAAACCTGGAACGCGTTTCCGACATTGCTGAATGGATCGCTGTGGTCGAGGGACCAATCTCACCGGTAATTGAGGATCAAGGTTTTATTGCTAAAGCTCTGGAACTGTTACCCGAGGGAGATTTCACCGAGGAAACGTGGAAAACCTGGAGTGACGCCATCAAAGAAGCGACCGGCGCTAAGGGTAAATCGCTCTTTATGCCGTTACGTCAAGCACTTACGGGAATGAACCATGGACCGTCCATGCAAAACCTGCTAATGCTCGTTGGTCCAGAACGCGCGCGTGCGCGTTTGTCGGGCGAGACAGCCTAGTAAGATAACGGGAACTAACAATGGTGATCGATACACAAAGTGCATTTGCCGCCCGCGCAAGCGGATGCATTTGTATTTGTCGAGCCTGCATTATTTGCAGCTAAGCAAACGGTCGCCTACGTTCCACTCAGACTTCAAGATCTTCATTAAAATCAGCGGAACATGGTTGCGGCCGGGAACGAACGGCGCAATACACATACGTATGGGATGAGCGAAAAGATTGAAGAGGCAGAGTGATGGACATTCACTTTCATAATACAGCAAGCGGCAAAAAGGAACGATTTACCCCAATCGATCCCAACAATGTGCGCATGTATGCCTGCGGTCCCACCGTGTATGATTATGTCCATATCGGCAATGGCCGGTCGTTTACGACCTTCGATCAAGTTTATCGCCTTCTGCGCCGGGTCTATGGTGCCGATCACGTCACCTATGTCCGCAACATCACGGATATCGACGACAAGATCATCGCGCGGTCAGTTGAGCGCGCCATTCCGACAGAACAGCTAACAAACGAGACGGCGTCTTACTTCAAACAAGATATGACCGGCCTTGGTCTTCTTGAGCCTAGTCATCAACCGCGGGCGACCGAGTTTTTGCCGCAAATGATCAAGATGATTGAAAGGTTGATAGAAAAGAATAATGCCTACGAACAAGAAAATCATGTTCTTTTCGATGTCAGGAGTTATTCCGACTACGGAAAGTTTTCCCGTCGCTCACTTGACGAGCTGATCGCTGGAGCACGTGTTGATATCGCGTCCTATAAACGCGATCCAATGGACTTTGTTCTGTGGAAGCCGTCAGAAGGTGATGAGCCGGGCTGGGACAGTCCTTGGGGCTTTGGCCGTCCGGGTTGGCACACAGAATGCTCATGCATGAGTGAAACGCTGCTTGGCGACACTTTCGATCTCCACGCTGGCGGATCTGATCTCATCTTCCCCCATCATCAAAACGAAATCGCGCAATCGACCTGCGCCCATGATGGCGCAACCATGGCCAACACGTGGATTCATGGCGGCATGCTACAGGTTGAAGGTGACAAGATGTCAAAATCGCTCGGTAATTTCCGGACGGTGAACGATCTCCTGTGCGAATGGCCGAGCGAGGCAATCCGGTTGCATTTGATATCCAGTCACTACCGGCAACAGATGAACTTCTCCTATGACGGTATTCGCGAGGCTAAACACATTTTGGATCGCTGGTATCGTCTGACGGAAAACGAAAGTGATGTTGGTGAAGATGAAATTCCCAACCCGGTGCTGAGCGCAGCTGTGGATGATCTCAACATTCCTCAGGCGCTCACTGAGATGCACAAACTCGCAGGCGGTGAAGATGTGAGAGGTCTGAAAGCCTCGGCGCAATTCCTCGGTTTGATGCAACAGACTGCGGAGGAGTGGGCGGCTTGGCGGCCTGCGGATCTCGATATCGATGAAACCAAAATCGAAGCCCTGATAGCGGCGCGAAAACAAGCCCGCGCCAATAAAGATTTTACCCGTGCCGACGAAATCCGTGATGAACTTCAAGCCATGAATATTGAATTGAAGGACAGCGCCGAGGGCACAACTTGGACAATTGCCTCATGAGCAAAAACCGCATCTATCTTTATGACACAACTTTGCGCGATGGCGCTCAAGCCCAGGGCGTCGATTTCAGCGTCGAGGACAAACGGCTCATCGCTGAGACCCTCGACACTTTGGGTGTTGACTATATCGAAGGCGGCTGGCCCGGTGCTAATCCTACGGACACGGAGTTTTTTCGCCGTGGCCCAACACTGAAAAACGCCAAGTTTTGCGCCTTCGGCATGACCAAGAAAGCAGGGCGCAGTGCTGACAATGATCCGGGACTGGCAGCGCTTTTCGATGTTGATAGCGATGCAGTCTGTCTCGTCGGTAAAACTTGGGATTTCCACGTCGATGTCGCACTGGAAATCCCGCGCACCGACAACATTGAAACAATTGTCGACTCGATCTCTGCGATCAAGAAACAAGGCCGCGAAGCAATGTTCGATGCTGAACATTTCTTTGATGGTTACAAAGCCAACTCCGAATACGCCCTGGATTGTGTCAAGGCTGCTTATGAGGTCGGTGCACGCTGGATCATCCTGTGCGACACCAACGGCGGGACTTTGCCTGAAGAGGTCGAACAAATAGTGAGCGCCGTCGCCGAGCATATTCCTGGCGATCATCTAGGGATACACGCTCACAATGATACTGAAAACGCAGTTGCGAACTCTTTGGCGGCTGTGCGGGCGGGTGTGCGTCAGGTACAGGGAACATTAAACGGTCTAGGTGAGCGCTGTGGCAACGCCAATCTTGTCTCGCTCATTCCAACCTTGATGTTGAAACAACCCTATGCGGATCGTTTCGAGATCGGCATCTCATCCGATGGACTAGAGAGCCTAACCCACGCGTCGCGTTTGCTCGACGAGATTCTCAATCGCGCGCCCAATCGACATGCGCCCTATGTCGGCGAAAATGCTTTCGCGCACAAAGGGGGGCTTCACGTTTCGGCAGTTCAAAAAGATCCTAAAACCTACGAGCACATTGAACCTTCGACCGTTGGCAATGCCCGTAAAATTGTCATTTCAAATCAGGCGGGGCGGTCCAATGTACTTACGCGTCTGCATCTTGTTGGTATTGACATCAAAGAAGATGATCGCCGGATAAATCGAATTTTGGATGAAATTAAAACTCGCGAATATGCTGGCTATTCCTTCGATGGCGCTGACGCTTCGTTTGAACTTTTGGCCCGGCGCGCCTTGGGTGAGGTGAAAGACTATTTCGATGTTGATTCCTTCCGCGTCTTGGTTGAGCGCCGGCACAATGCCAGAGGCGATCTCGTGACCGTGTCTGAAGCGACCGTGAAGATTAACGTGCATGGCGAGCGGATCATTTCGGTGGGCGAGGGCAATGGCCCGATCAACGCCCTCGACATGGCATTACGTAAGGATCTGGGCCGCTATTCAGAATATATCAAGGACCTCTCCCTGATTGATTTCAAAGTGCGAATCCTAGACACCGGTACCGAGGCTGTGACCCGCGTTCTTATTGAGAGTGGAGATGATTCCGGTCAGCGGTGGTTTACCGTTGGGGTGTCTCCCAACATTGTCGATGCATCATTCCGTGCACTGAGTGATAGCTTGACCTATAAACTGTTTAAAGAAAACGCTCCTATTAAGTAAGCTGAGTAGTTATGAATTCGACCGAAGAACGTGATCTTGAGACAGGCAGGCAAGAAAGTCGCTACGCAGGATTTATGTACGCAACGTCAGCCTATGTTTTATGGGGTGCTAGCGTTGTCTACTGGAAATGGTTAGTCGAAGCGAATGCCATTGAAGTCCTGTCCCACCGCGTTGTTTGGGCATGGGTCATGCTTGGTGCATTCCTTTTCTGGCGGGGTCATTTTCGCCAGATATTGGATCTACTCAAATCCTGGAAAAAACTGCGCCTGTTGTTTTTGACCAGTGTCCTATTAGCAATTAATTGGTCGATTTTCGTTTGGTCAGTATTGAACGACCACATTCTGGAAGCGAGCATCGGTTATTACATTAACCCGTTGATCAGCGTTATGCTCGGCGTATTTCTTCTGTCAGAACGGATCAATCGTAGGCAAGTAACTGCCGTTATACTTGCGGCAATTGGCGTGTCGGGATTGATCATTTGGACCGGCGCTGTGCCATGGCTGGCGCTATCCCTCGCGATTTCTTGGGGTCTGTATGGCTACGTTCGCAAGATAGCCGGTTTCGTCGCGATGAATGCGTTGCTCGTCGAATTGGGCATTTGCGTTCCGTTTGCTCTGGCTCTGATCGCACATGTGGAATTCACAGGGGCCGGTTCAATCGGCACTCAGAACACATTCCTGCTCATGCTGCTATTAGGGGGTGGATTGATCACCCTTTTACCGCTCGTCTTCTTTGGTGAAGGAGTCGCGCGTGTGCCGCTGTCAACTATCGGCATCCTGCAATATGTTGCTCCATCGATGCAGCTTGTATTAGCAGTTTTGATTTACGGTGAGCCGCTGACCAACGGTCACATCTTCGCCTTTAGCTTTATTTGGATGGCGCTGCTGCTCTACTCATTTGACGCTCTTTCTGGGGAGCGCGCGCGCCGCCGAGCCGGTCAAGCAAACACTTGATGTCGCTTTCAACAACCAGGTTGTTTCGGATATCGGGCCCGGCGAAGTCGTGATCGACGATGTGATCAAGCAGATAAAGGAACGGGTCCCAATAACCGTTTACATTGAGTAGGGCCAAAGGCTTCTTGTGTTGGCCAAGCTGACGCCAGGTCATCATCTCGAACATTTCATCGAGCGTGCCGATACCGCCAGGCAGTGCGAGAAAAGCATCGGACATGTCAAACATGATTTGCTTACGTTCATGCATGGAATCGGTGACGATTTTTTTAGTACCGCCGTTAAACGGCTTTTCGATCTTTTGCAGAAAATCCGGAATGATGCCGACGACCTCTCCACCGCCATCGGCAACGCGCTGGGCAATCGTGCCCATGAGGCCAATGCCACCGCCGCCATAAACAAGACGGATGTCGCGATCAACCATTTCATCGGCCAGCGCCATCGCGGTTTTGGCGTAGACGGATTTTTTGCCCTTTCGGGAGCCGCAATAGACACATAATGATGTCAAAGGTTTCATATAAAAGTCTTTCTACTCAACGTATTAACTATACAACCTCTAAAAGGTGGGAATTTGACCATTCTCAGGTCATAATCTGCGCCCAGTACTGTGGG
>JAJFIN010000217.1 GCA_021774955.1 Alphaproteobacteria bacterium
TCTATGAACCATCGGTTCCCGATGCGGTTAAGATCCTTAAAGGCCTCAAACCCTATTTTGAAGAGTTTCACAATCTTCGGTATACGAACGAAGCGATTAAGGCGGCGGTTGAATTGTCAGCTAAATATATTCATGACCGCAAGCTGCCTGACAAAGCCATTGATGTGATCGATGAGGCGGGTGCTTCGCAAATGTTGCTGCCGGAATCCCGGCGCAGGAAGAAAGTCGGCGTCAAAGAGATTGAAAATGTTGTCGCTACGATGGCGCGAATTCCACCGAAATCAGTGTCCAAGAACGATAGCGAGCTGCTTCAATATCTTGAAGAAAACATGAAGCGGGTTGTGTTTGGGCAGGATTCAGCGATTGAGCAATTGTCGGCGGCGATTAAACTGGCGAGAGCTGGACTGCGTGAGCCGGAAAAACCCATTGGTTGTTATTTGTTCACCGGCCCGACCGGCGTCGGCAAAACCGAAGCGGCGCGACAATTGGCGAGCATTTTAGGCGTAGAATTGCTGCGCTTTGATATGTCGGAATATATGGAACGGCATACGATTTCGCGGCTGTTAGGCGCGCCTCCCGGCTATGTCGGGTTTGATCAGGGCGGACTTCTGACAGACGGTGTCGATCAGCAGCCGCATTGTGTTTTGTTGCTCGATGAAATCGAAAAAGCTCATCCTGATGTCTTTAATGTCCTGCTGCAGGTCATGGACCACGGCAAGCTGACGGATAACAATGGCAAGCAAGTTGATTTCCGCAATGTCGTTCTGATCATGACCAGTAATGCTGGTGCTTCGGAAATGCAAAAGGAAGCGATTGGATTTGGCCGCGATAAACGAGAGGGCGAAGATGAAGATGCCATCAATCGTCTGTTTACGCCAGAATTCCGTAACCGTCTTGATGCGACAATTGGGTTTAACTCGTTGCCGGTTGAGGTGATTTACCGCGTTGTTGAGAAATTTGTTTTGCAGTTGGAAGCACAGCTTGCTGATCGGAATGTTACATTTGAATTGACCGAGGAAGCAACCAAGTGGCTGGCCAAGCGTGGCTATGATGAGAAGTTTGGCGCGCGACCTTTAGGCCGTGTGATCCAAGAGCACATCAAGAAGCCTTTGGCTGATGAAATACTCTTCGGCAAACTGAAGCGCGGTGGGACGGTGCGAGTGCTTGTCGAAGATGACAACAAGCTCGGCTTCGAATTCATTGATCTGCCAGCCCCTAAAACGACACCTAAGTCCCGCAAAAAAGACGACAATGGCGACGACGGGGGCCAATCACCCTCAGAGGATGGTGGCCCCAACGTTCCTGTGCTGGTCGAGTAGCTCCCTAATCTAAGTGTTTGCGGATTTCTTCTGCTAAGTTTTCCAACTCCTGAGTATCTGCGGGGGATCCGCCGCCATGCCGATTGAGCGCTTGGCCTTCATAACGTGGAATAATGTGGAAGTGCAGGTGAAACACCGTTTGACCGGCAGCTTCGCGGTTAAACTGAGCAATCATGATGCCCTCTGGTTTGATTGCTGCATCGACAGCGCGTGCGATCTTCTTCGTGATACACATAGTCTGTGCAACAACTTCGTCGTCTGTATGAAGAAGATCTATATCTGCTTGTTTGGGAATGACAAGTGTATGACCGCGTGATTGGGGAAATATGTCCATGAAGGATAATGTATTGTTGTCTTCATAGACCTTGACGCAGGGTATTTCTCCACGGACCATTTTGGCGAAAAGGTTGTCGGGATCATAAGTCATCGTGTTTAATTCCCTCATCAACATTCTTTCGAAACGGTGTGTGATTGTCGAGTGCATTGATCTCATGATCGACGTGGCGCCGTTCGTCTTCCAAATAGCGCTCCACAGCATCGCGAAAATTGGGATCAGCGATCCAGTGCGCGCTGTAGGTTTTATGAGGTAAGTAACCGCGGGCTAATTTATGCATGCCCTGCGCTCCAGCTTCCACCCGCTTTAAACCTCGAGCGATGGCGAAATCGATGGCTTGATAGTAACACGCCTCGAAATGGAGGAAGCGATGATTTTCAATGGCTCCCCAGTTTCGCCCAAAGAGCGTATCACCACCGATAAAATTCAAAGCACCGGCAATGTACTGCCCGTCTCGTTTGCACATGATGAGAAGGGTGTGTTCGCTCATTGTTTCATTGATGAGTGAAAAGAAGGTGCGGGTCAGGTAGGGTGTTCCCCATTTTCTGCTGCCGGTATCCATGTAAAATTCAAAAAAAGCATCCCAATGTGCTTCCGTGAGGTCGGATCCGGTCACGTGTTCGATTTCTATTTCGCTCTCATACGCGGCTAGCCGTTCTTTGCGTAGGTTTTTTCGTTTGCGCGACGTGAGGCTTTCAAGAAAATCGTCGAATGATCGATAATGGTTGTTTTGCCAATGGAATTGCTGATCGGTTCTTTGGAGAAAACCCAAATCACAAAGGGCATGACTCTGTTCTTTGGGAAGGAAAGTTAGGTGCAGCGATGAGACCTTCAAACTCTTTGCTGCTTCTTTGCAGGCGATAATGAGGGCTGCTTCACTTGATGCTTTGTTGGCACCGGGCGTCGTGAGCAGTTTTGGTCCCGTCGCAGGGGTAAAGGGAATGCTAGATTGAAGTTTAGGATAATAATTGCCACCGGCATGTTCAAAGGCGTGGGCCCAATTGTGATCAAAAACATATTCGCCTTGTGAATGATTTTTTAAATACATCGGTACAACACCATGTACAGCATCGCCTTCATCTTGAAGAAGAAGGTGACATGGCGCCCACCCAGTCTCAGCTGAAACCGACCCGCTTTCTTCGAGTGCTTTGAGAAAGCGGTGATCTACGAAAGGGTTATAGATGACATCAGAATGCGTAGCGCAAGCGTTCCAATGGCTTTCGCCGATGTCTGCGATCCTATGAACCAGCGTTGCTTTGTACTCGGGTAACATTGGGTCAGGAGCGCCCGCTGATTTCAAAGATGGCATCGACCTCAACTGCGACGTTGAACGGTAATCCTCCGGCTCCTACTGCGAAGCGTGCGTGTTTACCCTTGTCGCCAAATATTTCGCAGATGGTGTCAGATGCTCCATTGATTACGGCGGGGTGCTGATCAAAGTCGGGTGAGCCATTTACAAACCCACCGAGTTTGACACAGCGCGTTACGCGATCTAGATCGCCGCTGCAGGCAGCATTCATTTGCGCCACGATGTTGATGGCGCAGAGGCGGGCGGCGGCTTGTCCGTCTTCAATTGAGAAATCGTCTCCCACGCGGCCTTGATATTGAAGTCCGTCGGGGCCGAAGGGTACCTGACCGGAAACAAATACCAGCGATCCACAGGTCACATAAGGGACGTAGGTTGCTACCGGTGCAACCGGTTTAGGGAGTGTGATACCAAGTTCTGAGAGTCGTTTTTCAATTTGTCCCGCCACAATATTTCCTCGCGTATGGATAGAATACGTTTAGAGAATAATCGCAGTGGACGGAATTGAATAGTGTTCTTTTAGCGTTGTGCGTCAGCTCATCGGGTCTTGTTGAGCGCCTTTTCTTTATACATTGCGCGATCTGCGCGACGCATTAGCTCTCTTGATGTTGAAGTCGGGCCATATGGCTCGATGCCAATGCTGGCTTTGACAATGATTTCAATGTCACCGCGTGAAATCACCAAACTGTTGAGCAATCTATGAACTTTGAGTGCGCGTGCCCGTGTCGGTATTTTGTCGGCGCGTACAAAGAGAACAGCGAACTCGTCGCCGCCTAGCCGTGCAACATAATCTGTTCTTCGAATGGTTGTTTTTAGTGCCTCTGCCACCTTCTGGAGAACAAAGTCTCCCATTTCATGACCGTGCGTATCGTTGACTATTTTGAAGTCGTTGAGGTCAATGTAGGCCAGCATGCCGTGCTCGTGATAACGACGCGCATTTGAGAGGGTGCGGCGCAAAATTTCATCGAAGCCTCTGCGGTTGAGCAGCCCGGTAAGATCGTCGGTGACTGACAATGTCTCCAAGTAGTCAATGCGCTTTTGTTGCTCACTGAGTTGTTGGTAAGCCTCGACGGCATAGTTGAGCATATTGCTGATCGCTTCATGCGTTTGCGGCGAAGCGAGATCTGGAGTGTTTCCTAGAGACTGAAGGATTTCGCTGGTCCATTGATCGATGTCGTTGGACTCATCTGGAGCATTATCCTCGTGTTGGATCGCTAGGTTTTGCATCGTCTTCTCCCGGAGCCTTTTTCATGTGTCGGTTCGCACATGTCGACTCTTTTCAATTTCAACTGCCATTGGATACGCAAGGCCCATGCCAGGCGCAAACGGCAGAATTCTCAGGATTTTGGTGGTTGAGATATTTTGGAATGTCGAAATCAACCGGCAGTCTCAGCCGAGGCGGAATTTTTTGCCGAGTGAGTAATCGAGCTAATTATCGGTGTCAGATTTGATGGTGCGGCCCTTAATAATAGCTTCTGTGCCAAACTTTTGCCGTACTGAATCAATCGCCCGTTCGGCGTCTGCTCGTTTATCAGCTGTTTCTGTCAGTAGGTCTGGATGGTCGGCGAGATCACCATCACATAAGTTGGACAAACCTACACCGAGAAGGCGGTAGGGAGTGCCGTCGATTTCAGGTCCTAACAACTCGGTGGCGGTTTGAAATATCCGATCAGCCAATTGGGTCGGGCGTGTAAGCTTTCGGTTACGGGTTCGCGTTTTAAAAGTGGCTGTCTTGAGCTTCAGAACGATAGTTTCACCGGCAAGATCAGCTTTCTTGGCGCGCGCGGATACTTTCTCCGACAATTGCCAAAGTGTGTGTTCAAGCGATTTTTGGTCAGACTTATCATGATTAAAGGTGGTTTCAGAAGAGATGCTTTTTGTTGGCGCGATTGGGTTGACCGAACGCGTGTCATCGGCATTTGCAAGTTTGAACAGACGCAGCCCCATTGTTCCATAGGACTTCACCAGTTCTTTTTGATCCATCTTTTGTAACTGGCCGATGGTTTTGATGCCGTCACGAGAGAGGGTTTTTTGAAAAGCTTTGCCGACGCCCCAAATGAGGCTGACTGGTTGTTTGGCCAAAAATGACAAAGATTCTTCGCGCCCGATAACAGAGAATCCTCTCGGTTTATCAAGGTCTGAGGCGATTTTTGCGAGAAACTTACAATAGCTCAGTCCGATGGAAACCGTTATGCCGACTTCAGTTTCTATTTTTTTGGCTAGATGTGCCATGGTCAATGCTGGGGAATGTCCGTGCAAGCGCTCAGTGCCACTCAAATCTAAAAAGGCTTCGTCAATAGAGAGAGGTTCGACCATTGGGGTGAGTGCGCGCATCATTTCTCGGATTTCACGCCCTGTTTGTGAATAAACATCCATGCGCCCTTTAACAACGATGGCGTCGGGGCAGGCTTTAAGTGCTTTGAACATAGGTTGTGCAGAATGAACACCATAGGTGCGAGCAATGTAACAAGCAGTGGAGACCACACCACGACGGCCTCCGCCGATAATGACAGGCTTGTCTATTAGTTCTGGATTGTCACGCTTCTCTATGGCTGCATAAAAGGCATCGCAATCAAGATGAGCAATTGAAAGGGCGTTGATTTCTGGATGGCGCACTGTCCTAGGGCTGTTGCAATTAGAACAGCGTACAGACTTTTCGATATTTTGTTCGGTTAAGCAGTCACGGCAAATTGCGTCATTCATTGCCCCAACTCGTTCAATGGCCACAGCCAGGCAGCCCCGCGCACACCGCTGGAATCACCATGTTTGTTCTTCACGATCTTTGTGGTCAGAGTTTCAGACATTGCAAAGCGTGAGAGAAGAGGCGTGACCGTTTCGTAAAGCCTTTTGATGTTGGACAAACCACCACCGAGTACAATGATATCAGGATCGATAACATTGATTATGGCAGATAAAGCGCGGGCGAGCCGTTCTTCATAACGCGCGATCGTAGCAATAGCGTCCGGGTCATTGGCCGCAATCCGGTCATTCAATTCCTCTGCTTTGAGCTGTTGACCTGTCGCTTTGGTGTGATCTCGGGTGATGCCTTGACCAGATAAAAAAGTTTCAATGCATCCGGTTAAACCGCAATAGCATTCCGGTCCGGGGCGTTCATCGTCTTTGGGCCAGGGTAAGGAATTGTGCCCCCATTCACCGGCGATTGAATTGGCGCCTTCTAGAACCTTTTTATCGACAACGACACCGCTACCACAACCGGTCCCTAAAATTACGCCAAACACAATAGAGGCGTCTTTTGCAGCGCCATCTGTTGCCTCAGACAAGGCAAAGCAATTAGCATCATTGTGAAA
>JAJFIN010000218.1 GCA_021774955.1 Alphaproteobacteria bacterium
GGTTCAAATTGTCGGCCGGTGCAAAGGGAAGGTTCCAACGAATCGTCGATAAATGCTCCGGCACGAAGGGGATTATGAACATCTGGATGGTACACGCAAATAACAAGCGTTCACGTCTTGTTGAAGGTCGAATGGGTTGAAAAAAACTTTAGGGTCGACCAGCGCCGGGAACCGCGACTTCTGTGACTTCAATGCGGCCGGTGAGGGTTTCGCGCGCTATTTCCGGGTTGGATTCGGCGGCTGTCAGGACAAACAGGTGGCGCCGCTCTGGGCCTCCGAGCATGCAGGCAAAGGCGTTTGTCTCAACCGATATTCTGTCAGTTATCTCACCGTCTTCACACACACGCACAACTTCTTGAGTTGATGGTGAAGCCACCCAAATCGCTCCTTCTTGATCAAGGGCGATGCCGTCCGGTGCGACAGTTCCGAGGGCTGCCCAAGTTCGTTTATTGGTGAGATCACCATTTTCTGCAATATCGAAAGCAGTGAGTTTTGCCGCCATGGTTTCACCGACAATGAGTGTGCGATCATCGGGTGTGATGACCATGCCATTGGGGAAGGCGAGGTCGTTGGCAACAATGCGCGGTGCGCCATGTTCATCAACCAAGACCAACGTCGTGTTGCGGGCCTCGGGTGTTTCAACAAAAATGTCAAAGCCGAAATTGCCGATGTAAGCGCGACCCTTTTTGTCAACGACCATGTCATTGCAATGATATGGGGCGAGCGCAGAAAGGTCAGCGACTTCGGTTAGGGCACCGTCACGCATTTTCATCAATTTACGGTCGGTCATCGATACGACGAGGAGATCGCCGTTTGGTGTCCAACCGAGCCCGGAAGGTTGGTTCGGTACCTCGATAATCTTTTCCGTGTTCCCTGCAAAATCCACAGTCATGACCCAATGGGTATGCATGTCGGAGAACCAGAGTTTGTCACCGTGCCAGCGCGGTCCCTCAGCAAAGGCGAGGCTATCAATAAGTGTTTCTAGCTGATACATTTCTGCCGCCATTAGTCTTTGTTAAGTGTAGGTTGAGGCCTGCTACTCAATTCGTTTACGTTCTCGCCATGGCTTTTTCGGGTGATCGAATAATAGGATAAGATGTAAATGGCGGTGAGGTAGAAACCCAACCACACAGGAACAAAAACAATACCCAGATTGCGCACGGTTTCCGGCGATACTTCTTCGGGTGTTGCACCGGTTTCAAGCCCGATAATACCTATTATCATGGCCGCGCCAACGGCGCCTAATCCGTGTACAACTTTATAGGCGAAAGACCTTACAGCAAAAAATAATCCCTCGGATCTTCGTCCTGTGGCTCGTTCACTTTCTTCGACCACATCAGCAACCATGGACGCGACCAATATACTCGCCATGATGATGACCCCGACATCAATGATCGAATGGATCATCATGATGGGCAGGAGGAAAGGGCTTCCGTTTTCAGGGAAAAAACCAACCAGCCGTAAAAGAATTGGAACGGGTAGGAAAATGATCGCGAAAATCCATGTGCCGATGGCGACGCTTCGTTTATCGCGTCGACGAGTCAGATAGGGTGCAAGACCGAGGGCCAAACCGGCAGAGGCAAAATTACCGATGGTAATGATACCGATTTGTAGTGCCGTGAAACCCCAAAAAAATGTGTTGAAATAAAGGTTTAGATTGGTGGTAACGCCAGCGCCGATATACATGACGACGGCTGAAAGGAACAGGATCCGGATGTTTCGATTCGATAATGTTTCGACGACTTCACCGGCTGTTTGTTTGAAATTAAACGGGCGCTTTGGTGGGGGTTTCCGCAAATTTGGGATGTGCCGATGAGTCCCGATCGCAGAGGTCATGATAGTGACAAACATGATAATTGCAGCAACAATGCCGTAAACGTAGTAACCATCAAGATTGAACTGGCCGATAGGATACTCGTCAGTGGGAACGAAGAACACTGTGTATGCTAAGACAGCGATCGCGAGCCCGCCGGTCCATCCGAAAAAATATCGAAAACTCAGTATAGATGTGCGCTGATCATAATCGTCGGTGAGTTCCGATACGAGAGACGATGACGGGATTTCATAAAACGTGATGAATGTGCGCACGCAAACAGCAAGGACGATGAAATAGGCTAGCAGCGTGCCGTGCCCCAGTCCTTGAGGTGGATTCCAAAGTAAGAAGTAGCTGAAGGCAACCGGAACAGCCGCAGCATACATAAATGGATGGCGCCGACCGAGGCGCGAATGCCAATTGTCAGAAATATGCCCGACAAGAGGGTCAGAAATAGCGTCGCAAATGAAGACAATTAAGATGCCGACGCTGACATATTGAACAGGAAGTCCGACAACCTGGGCATAAAAGAAGAAGAGAAAATAATCAAAGCCGTTGTTTTTAACGCCGTAGGCAACAGACCCAATACCGTAGAAAAATTTGGTCGAGAACTCGACCTTCCCATCCTTCGACACCATTAACGGTGCTCCTCCTATTTCACCAACCCGGTTGAGTTGGTTTTTTTATTTGAGTAAAGCGGTTGAGGGCGTGGCGTGCAAGGGATAACGGGTCACAATGTTTTGTGGCTTCTATTCATGCTCACTTAGAATGCGAATTTAATTCCAGCGGAAAGCGTTTGCGGTTTGCCCGGGCGCAGGCCTGCCGGGCGGCGCGCTGCAATGTAAGTTTCGTCGAGCAGGTTTTCCGCTTTGGCGTAGAGCGTTACGCGATCCGTGAGGTCATAAGAAGCCGAAACATCAACCACACCGCGGCCGTCAATCTTGTCAGCCACTGGGATTGGGCCTTGGCCCGCTTGGGCGCGGGTTTCGCTGGTGTAATTGATATTGAGGTTTGTCTGCCAGCGGTCACCGACCACACCAAGTCCAACGTTTATTTGGTGGTCAGCAATATAAGGCACACGATCACCGCTCATGACGCTGCCCCAAGGTCCGAAACCCGAGACGAAATTCGTCATAAATTCAGCATTGGTATAAGTATAGGTGAGGGACAGTGGGATCGAGACGGCAATGTCGAAGGCCTCGCCCAAATCCCAATCGGCCGTCACTTCAACTCCCGTGACATCAACCTCGCCACCATCGAATTGGTTGCCGATCAAGCAACCGCCGCCGGTCGACGCTGTGCAGGTGCCAACGAGGTTCGAATAATCATTGTAGAAACCGATGAGTTCGATGCCGCCAAAATCGAAATCTTTGCGGAAACCCAATTCGACATTGACTGATTCTTCGGCGTCAGCGGTACTGCCTGGCGACGGCGGAGAGAAGCCTTTGTGCACGCCGGCGAGTAACAGGGTCGAATCGTTGAGGTCGTAGGTTACGCCGATCCCGGGGATGACAACTTCAACATCGTTTTTGGCAATCGTCAGAGCCGTGCCGAGGCGTCCCGGGTCGGCAGTCCCGTAGTTCTTGCGTTCAAGGTCGATGATTTCAACGCGCACGCCAGGTGTTACTGTCAACGCATTCCATTCGATTTTGTCTTGCGCGAAAAACGCCCAAGCTTTAGCCGAGCCAATGCGATTGCTTTCAGTACCGGCAACGCCTGCGCTCGTTTGGATCAATTGGCCGTTGTCCATGCGATAGCCATCGAACCATTGAAAGCGATCTTCTTCGTCTTCGTGATAGCGGATGGAAAACTCCAAATCATGGGCGGTTTCACCCAGATCAAACATGACACCTAAGACAGTCTGGATGCCTTGGCCGTAATATTCGCGGTTGTTGGCGCGCAAAAGCAAAGCGTCATCGGCGCTTACCAGACCGGAGGCCCCGACAAGGGTTGCAAAAGCATCAGCAAAACGGGTTGGATCCGCCAGGATCGCGCTGGTGCTGGCAGTCCCTTCAACGCTATCAACGGCACGTTCTAACTTGTACCAGTTGCGCTGAAAGTCGGTTCGGTAAACAAGCGTCGTTAAATCGATATTATCATTAAACAGAATGTTATGGGTTAGTTGGAGAATTCTGTGCTCGCTATCGAATTCGTCGAGCTGGCTGGCGCGATAGCGCCGGTAGGGATTGGCATCGAAATCCGCTTGGGTTAGACCAAGGTAAGTTTCGTCGGAAATCTCATCGGAATATTGGAACTTGAACTCCAGTGACTGATTGATTTTGGCGCCTGGTTTGGATTGTAATTTTAGTTTGCCAACATAGTCTTGAATATCAAATCCGGTATTGCCGCCGCTATCAAGCTGCTTGAACCCATCGGAGCGATCTTGAAAAGTCTCCAGCATGAAGCCAACATCCATGCCGCCCCAGCCTCGATAGGTCATGCCGGTATTGGCATGAACTTGAGTCTGATTATCCTCACCATACAGAAAGTTTACCTGACCACTGAACTCTTCGGGCACAATGGTTGAAAACATGTGCACGGCGCCGCCGGTCGTGAGGGGTCCATATTTAATCGCGGCCGGTCCTTTGACGACTTCAACACTTTCCATCCGTCCAGCGCGCGGAAAGTAATAAGCAGATGGCGCCGAATAAGGCGCTGGCGCAATCAGAATGCCATCTTCCATTAGGGCGATTTTGCTGGACCGATCGAGGCCGGTGCCGCGCAGGCCGATATTGGGGCGCAGGCCATAGCCGTCTTCTTCTTGGATGTTGACGCCGGGCACCATGCGCAAAATGCGATTGATGTCGTTATACTCATAGGTTTCAAGGTCTTCTGGTGCGATGAAATGGGCTGAACCGGCCGCCCGTCTGGCGTCCTGTTTGGAGGCGGTGACAACGATACGGTCATAAACGGGTTCGAGCGCTGCCAGCAGGATGCCATCTGAACCGCGTTCCTGATAACCGCTATCATCGGATGTGGATGGCGCTGATTCCTGAGCAAGGGCGGGCGCTGATGGGTAGATCATAGCACTCAGGACGAGCGGAATCGCTCCGCAGAATGGAGAAAAACGGCTTGTTTTGGCGGTTTTTACGCCCTTGCTCGCCAATTGCATATGTTCGCTCATGATGTCACTTCCAACAGAAATCCGGCTAACATTAGGGATTTTCGGTCTAATTGCAAATCATTCTTAATTGCGACATGGGGTCGCACGAGTCTTTGTGTCCTGCACGGACCCGCCAGCGCATACCGGGCCAGCGCACAAATTGAAGTGGCGTGAAATTTTCTATGTAAGATTTTTGTGGGTCCCGAGACTAATCCTATCAGACAACATCGGGAGTTTGATATGACACGCAATGCGCAGGCAGCGTTTGCCGCGTTAACCCTTAGTCTTGCGCCATTTCTATCGGTTGCTGAGGCGAGCGATTCACAGATCGTCGAACTCGGCCCGTTCGAGCGGTGTTATGTCGACGATTATGATGGCCAAGCAAGTTGCGCTTTGCTCAGTGTACCGCTCGATTGGGACAATGTGCAGGGCGAAAAACTTGAGCTTTACGTTGCAAAAATTCCTTCGGTGTCGCTTGAGCCTGCTGAGCCCCTAATTTTGCTTGCCGGTGGGCCCGGACAGGCAGCGACAGTTATGGGGCGGCTTGTTCAAGACGTTTTACCCAAGACATTGCGTACACGCGATATCATATTGATGGACCAGCGTGGAACCGGCAGGTCACATCCATTGGACTGCGAGCTTGGTGAATCCTACGCTCTCGATACGGAAGAGTTGGTTAAACGTGTTGAGGCGTGTGCGGCAAATCTCGATGTTGATCCGAACTTTTTCGACACGCATAGTGCTATTCGAGATATTGATGCTTTGCGACAAGCGCTCGGGTTTGAGCAGGTCAACCTGTTAGGCGGGTCTTATGGAACTCGTGTCGCTTTGTTATATTCATCGCAGTTTCCGGAGCAGGCACGGTCGCTTATCCTTGATTCAGTGACGCCTCCGTCGCTGTCGATATATTCAACCATGGCACAAACCTCTGACCGCGCGTTTCAGATACTGCTCAATGATTGTGAGCAATCGCCGGAATGTGCACGCGCCTTTCCAGGCTTAGGCGCAGATTTCCTGGCACTGTTGGAGCGCGTAGACGAGCAGGGGATTGAAGTCACGCTCGACCATCCAACAACTGGCGAAGAAGTTGAGTTTGTCATCACTCGCGATTTTCTGACCGGGGTTTTGCATGGCGGTTTGTACAAAGCTGCGCGACGCATTCAGTTACCCATTGCTATGGGCAAGGCGACACAGGGAGATTTTGCGCCCTTGTTTGCGATGTCAACATGGTTTGACGGCAATGGATCAGGGGGTATCCATTTTGGTTTGATGTTGTCGGTCTTCTGTGCCGAAGACGTGCCGCGTTTCACGCTGGAAGACGCAGTCGTCGCAGGTCAAGGAACCATTAGCGGCCATGGAGAATACGAGACATGGCGCGCACTGTGTGCGGTTTGGCCTGTTCACCCGGAGACCAAACCCTGTGACGACCCGCAACAAGCCCCACCGACATTGCTGCTCTCGGGCCATCTTGATCCGGTGACCCCGCCGTCACTCGCTGAACATGTTGCGGAGAAAATACCGAATAGTCGACTCATAATTGTCGAGAACCGCGGTCACATTGTTAGTCCCATTGGCTGCGTGCCAAAGCTTATGACAGAGTTTATTGAAACGCTTGATTTGTCCGTACTCGATGCATCTTGCCTTGGCGATGTGAAATCGGTGCCATTTATAATTTCATCTTCCGGCGGACCGGCATAGAGAGGCCCTCATGATCGTTTGTAATAATCTCGCTAAAAACTTTAAAAAGGTACACGCTGTTTCCGATGTTTCGTTTGAAGCGGAAGATGGGAAAATCACAGCCCTTCTTGGGCTGAATGGATCTGGCAAGAGCACGACCTTGCGCATGATTTCTGGCTTGCTTAAGCCCAAAACTGGCGAGGCGCTGATTGACAATATCAGCCCTGCGCGCGCCCCGCGCCAAGCGCAAGCGCGTCTCGGTTTGTTTCCTGATCGCTTTGGCCTTTACCCCCATTTAACCGTGCGCGAGCATATAGACTATTTTGGTAGGCTGCACGGCTTGGCTGGGCGAACTCTGACGACAGCGGTTGATCAAATCGCCGAGCGTCTTGAACTATCACCTATCCTCAATCGCCGAACCGAAGGGTTTTCTACGGGGCAGTCGATGCGGACGGCTTTGGCGCGTGCGCTCGTTCACGACCCTCAGAACCTAGTTCTTGATGAGCCGACCCGAGGCTTGGATGTCAAAGGTGTCAAACAATTGCGGCGCGTTTTGATCGAGGCACGCGATAGCGGACGCTGTGTTGTTTTTTCAAGCCATGTCATGCCTGAGGTTGAACGCATTGCTGACCACTTTGTCATCATCGCCGATGGTCGCACGGTTGCCGCTGGCAACTTACAAGAGATCCTCAGTCAAGCTGACGCTTCTGAATTAGAAGTAGCGTTCATGAGATTAAGCGAGCCGGGGACGGTGCAAACGGAAGGGCAAGTGCAATGATAATAGGCGCCTTAAACATCGCCCGCAAAGAATGGAAAGATGGCCTGCGCGATCGGCGATCGTTCCTGTCTGCGGTTGTATATTCGGCGATCGGGCCGATTGCCATTTTTGCTATTTTAAATGGTCTGGCTGCTGAAGTTAACAATGAGACAGCAACGCGCCTGGCCGTGCTCGGGACGGGTCATGCGCCTGTGCTCGTTAATCTCATTGAGAATAGAGACCTGCAGGTTTTTGAAATACAGGACCAAGAGCCGATCGATGCGCTCGCGGAATATGATGCGGTGCTGGCTATCAGTGAGAGCTTCGCCGACAAACTGGGCAAAGTGCAGCAAGCTGAACTTGAGCTTTTCGTTGACCGAACAAAGGACGCGGGAATGAAGTCGATTGAGCGGGTTCGCCGCGCAATGGGTGCGGTTCAATCGCGCTATGTATCGACCAGGCTTATTTCTCGCGGGGTTAATCCTGAAATTATCAATGCGATCGACTTGAAGGTGAGAAGTGTTGAAGAGAAATCCGTGGAGACCTGGGCGATCTCGCGGCTGCTGGTGCTCTTTTTCGTGATGGCCCCGTTTTTTGCCAGTCTCAGTATCGCTGCCGACATGACTGCAGGGGAGCGCGAACGCGATGCCCTGCAGCCGTTACTCATGCAACCGGTGAGCAGATGGTCGATTGTGCTAGGGAAATGGATTGTCGCAACAGGGATCGGGCTTTTGGGGGTAACCGCAACGATCCTTGCAGCGTCGTTTGCGGTTAATGCTTCGCCGACAACAGAGATTGGAATTCTTCTTTATGCTTCTGCTGGCGCGCAATGGGATATGATGATCATTCTTGCTCCGTTTGTTGGATTGGTTGTCGCATTGCAGATGCTTATTGCGCTGATAGCGAAAAGCTACAAAGAAGCACAAACTTATTTGTCGCTGCTTTTGTTTCTACCAATTGTTGTTGCCTTTGCGGCAGTCTTTAAAAAAGAATACACGCCCGATGTAGGGTATGCGCCGATGGTCCATCAATTGGGGTTGTTACAACGCGCTTTGCTTGACCAACCGCTGGACCCCGCGTTAACTGCGATGGGTGCGGGTTTAACACTGGCCGCTACGGGTTTTTGTCTTTTTGCCTGCGTTAAAACCTATCAAAGTGAACGAATGCTGCGTGGCTAATGGAAACAGGTAAACGTGAACGATTGTTTCACGAGGCGATTGGAGAAATGCAAGGCTTCATCCGTCGGATTGCCGCTGCGCATGAGCGCGATGAGGATCTTCGCAAAGACCTCGCTCAAGACATCGCCATGGCCGTGTGGCAAGCGCTCCCGAACTTTCGCGGTGAGGCTAGTATTAAAACCTTTGTTGGACGGGTTGCCGTCAACCGATGCCTGTCGCATGCAGCTAAACATGCGCGGATACCTTCGAGCGATGGTTTGGCAGACCATCTGTCAGCGGATGAACCAGGCCCGGAAAT
>JAJFIN010000219.1 GCA_021774955.1 Alphaproteobacteria bacterium
ATGGTGCGATCAACCAAACCAAGAAAGTCAAAAACAATGACACAACCAGCGACACGGTGAACGCTGTTGCGAGATGCTCATCGCTGAGATCATGTTTCTGTACAATGACATCATGAAACAATCTTTCCGCAGCAAGATTGAAAAGGAAGACGATGCTCAGGGCGAGAGACGCGACACCGAATTGTTCAGGACCGAGCAGGCGGGCAAGCACGATTGCCGCTGTGAGGAGAAGAACAGAAACGCCCCAGTTTTCAATAGCTGACCAGGCGAGCGATCTGATGATCGTTGCTGAATTCACGCTTTTATTCATAAGATTCGAAAATCCAATGAAAATGTTAGACCGTTTCTGCCCATTTTCTCATTTTTTCCGGTGCGAATATGGTGGCAAACATACCGGCCGCCTCAAAGCTATGGGCAATCACTGAAAACATCATAAAGATTGGAAACCAAGTGAGGGCATAGATCCTACTTGTTCCTAATACCCGGTTGAACCTAAACCATTTGGGAATGTCTAATAATGAGTGCCAGAGAAGGGTCACAATTGGCTCGAGAATACCGGTTTTTGCAATCCATTGATTGGGATAGTCTTTATCCAAACGGCGTAAATGATAAACCTCATAGCCAAACCGGTATTCCAAACTGATAAACCAGTAGCGCCAACTGAAATGGTGAACCGCTTGCTGACCGGGGAGGATGGCAATGTTGTATCCAGCATCCATGAGTGCGCGATAAAAAAGTGGCGGGGCGATCACGCGGCCAAAATCCACGCGGTATTGATGCTTTCGAAAGACTTGGGTCCGCATGGCGACATTGTGGGTCATTAATCCTATGGCCTTAGGCAATCCGTCTTGTTGTTGTTTGCCGAAAATCCACCCCCAAGTAATGGTCGCGGTCATTCGCATCAGGATGGAATCCGGGGCGTGCTTTTCACCCTGGTGAAACAAGCTCGGCCCGACGACTACGTCTGCCCCTTGTTTAATCCCGCTGACAATTGCACTCACCCAAGTTGGGCGCGGCCTGACATCAGAATCAGTGAAGGCAATGAGTTCACCGGTCGCTAAGTCTGATCCTTTGTTTTTCAGCTCGTAATAATGAGCCCCCTCAAACACGACGGTTTTCACAGCTTTAAACGGAGCTGGATTACGACAAGTATCGTTCCACGCCGCAACTTGCGCGTCAGAACCGACAAGAATGATTTCCAAATGATCTAACGGATAATCCTGCTGCTTTAAAGCATCCATTGTGTCATCCGCCTCACCGAGATCGCGGGACTGATTGTAGCCTTCCAAAACAATAGACACGATTGGCGCCGGCATCAAAGTAGGTCCTGCTCTTTGTACCATTGAATGGTAAGATGCATTCCTTCAGTAAAAGATACCTTTGGCGTGAACCCTAATTCTTGCTTCGCTTTTGATAGATCCAAAATCTTATCCGCCAAGAAAATTGCGTAGCGATGTACACCGGGTAACTCAACACCGGCTAATTTATAGAGTGATTCACTCAGGCTATTGTAGGCACGATATGGCGCACGAGGAAGCTGGCCCTTCGGTATCGGAACGTTCACTTCCTGCGCGATCGTTGCTATAATTTCATTAACCGTCGGCGCCTCCTCACCAGCAATGTTGTAACACTGCCCTTCGATGCCCGGAACACTTGCGCATAATTTCAGGGCGTCGACGACATCTGAAATATAAGCGACATGATCGCGATTGTGTCCATCACCGATTGTGCGAAAGGATCCGCCTGCGACGGCTTGGGCAAGTCCCAACCAGTTCAACGAACCAGGCACCGACAAGCCCGGAAGGCGGGCAATGACACTTGGAAATCTGTGCGTCCTATATGCCTCCGTCACAATTTGTTCGCCCCGCCATTTCGATTCACGGTAGGCAGAAGAAGGATTGAGGGGGCTGTTCTCGCTGACCGGCGGTGTTTTAATAACACCATAAACGCCCGCCGTGCTGGCATGGATAAATCTATCTAGTGAGAATTCTTGACAAACCGTAATGAGTGATTGTGTCGCTTGCACATTCGCTTGAAAGTATGTCGACTTGGAGACGCCACTCTTCAGCATCTGCGCTGCCAGATGGAAAACACCGTCACACCCTTTGACGGCTGAGCGGGTTTCGTTGCGGTCTAAGAGATCTCCTTCGCGAATCTCGACACCCAATTCTTTAAGCGCGGATGCTTGAACCGCGTTTCTCACTAGGGCTCTGACTTCGTAACCGTCCTTAATTAGGGATGCCGTCAGATGATGTCCGACAAAACCCGTAGCGCCGGTAACAAGATATTTCATAAACCTCGATTTCCGGAAAAATGTTAGACGGTCTCTGCCCATTTTCTGGTTTTCTCAGGCGCGAAAATGGTTGCATACATGCCAGCCATCTCGAACGTATGGGCAAGCATCGAAGAAAGTACAAATACTGGGAACCAGAGGGTTGCGTAGATTTTTCCTGTCCCTAACACTCTATTGAATCTAAACCACTTTGGCATGTCTAAAAGAACATGCCAAAACCAGCTGACGATGGGTTCAAGATACCCTGTCTTGGTGATCCATTGATTAGGGTAGTCTTTATCGAGCCGGCGCAGACAATAAACCTCAAATCCATATCGATATTCCAGACTGACAAACCAATAACGCCAGCTGAAATGATGGGCGGCCTGCTGTTTCGGTTGGACGGCGACTTTGTATCCAGCATTCACGAGAGAGCGATAAAGAAGCGGAGACGCAATCACTCTGCCAAAGTCCACTCGGTATTGATGCTTTCTGAAAACTTCTGTCCGCATCGCGACATTGTGATCCATAAAACCTCTAGCGTTGGGTAAACCATCTTCGCGCGACTTTCCAAAAATCCATCCCCAAGTAATTGTCGCAGCCATTCGCATAAGGATGGAATCAGGATGGAAGCGACCCTCCTTGCGAAACAGACTTGGCCCAACGGTTACATCAGCACCAGCTTCAATACCATCAATGATCGCGCGCACCCAGGTTGGTCGTGGGCGGACGTCGGAATCGGTGAAAGCAATTATATCTCCCGTCGCCAGGTTCGCTCCTTCATTCTTTAGCTGATAATAATGAGCGCCATCACAAGCGACAGTTTTTATTGCCTTAAAGGGAGCTGCATCGCGGTAGGCGTTCTCCCATGCCTCGACTTGATCGTGCGAGCCCACAAGAATTATTTCGAGGTGGTCCAGCGGATAATCCTGTTGCTTCAGGGCGTCCAAAGTATCGTCCGCTTCACCTAAGCCGCGCGATTGATTGTAACCTTCCAAAACAATGGAAACTATGGGATTCAATTTCTCTATGCCGGACACCGTAACGCCCCGTTTAGGTTCTCAAACAATGACACAGCCTAGAGTATAAAAGGTGCAAATGATCTTAATGCGAGAATCCTAGCCTTTATCAAGGTGAGGAGCGTGGTATGCTGTAATGAACAAAAAGACCGTTCAAGGGAGAAGACATGCACATACCCTCCATTGGTTTCACCCTTCCTGACGAACTCACTCAAATCATTGAAGGCCTGACGCGCTTTGCTGAGCAAGAAATTACACCGCGTCATGAAAAGCATGCGAGCGTGTTGGAGGACCCCCGTTTGCGTTATCGTGAAGACGGTGCTCTTTCCGATGATGCCCAGGCAATCGTCCGGGACATGCGCATGGCAGCTGCGGAAGCTGGCTACTATGCGATGTGCGTACCGGAAGGATTGGGCGGCGGCGGTCTTGGGCACCTTGCTTATTTTGTCGGGTGGGAAA
>JAJFIN010000220.1 GCA_021774955.1 Alphaproteobacteria bacterium
TATCTTGGTCAACAATGCCGCTCTCGGTGTCGCCCCCAACGATGGCGGCGAGCAGAACTTCAAGCTACGCGAGCAGATGACCGAACAACGCCGCGCGCGTGAGCCTATTACCGCCCATCCCGATCAATTGATCTTTATGGAAGATGAAGGCTGGGACCGGGTCATTGCCGTCACACTGAACGGCGTTTTTTATTGCTGCCGCGAAGCAGTGCGCCTCATGGTCAACACCGAGACGCAAGGATCGATTGTTAATATTTCAAGTACCGCCGCCTTAGAAGGCAGCAGCGCGCCCCATTATGTTGCGGCCAAAGGCGGGGTTATTTCTCTGACACGGGCACTGGCACGAGAACTCTTCACACGGAAGATACGCGTGAACACGATCATTCCCGGTGTCACCGACACGCCCGGCCTATCGATGCTGTCTGATCAAATGCGCAAGCAAATGATCGCCTCGCTACCCATGGGTCGCATGGGTGAACCGGAAGAGGTCGCGGCCGGTGTGGTTTTCTTAGCCAGTGAAGATGCGTCATACATCACGGGCTCGATGCTACCGGTGAACGGTGGCGTGAGTTTCAACTAGCGCTGTAAACGGCATCATCTAAAAGCTTTGGTGATAAGACTTGATCCGTTGGCATTGAAACCGGATAGTCGTTTTGCTTATTCGGGCGCGATGAATAAGTCATGCCACCTACAATGACGAGAGTGGTGTGGGGGAATTCGCGAAATAAGATTGCACCAACAGGCGAGAAGCGTTGATGTCGCAAGCAGTAGGTTTACAGGTATCGTTGAACGATATTGCACCGCTGCTCGAACTCGCTCCCGATGCGCAGCAAAGCGATGTCCTGCAAAAGGTCGCCCAGTCAGTGAGGGATTCCTCAGGCTCAGAAGCAGGTTCGATCTCGCTGACCGATTATTTTCGGATTCTAGCGGATCTCTCGGTGGCGCTTAATGACGAAACCATCCACCTTTCGTCTCGGCACCTCATGCCTGGGACCACCAGCTACATTGTCTCGAACCTGTCGTCTTGTGAGAACCTCGCCGATGCCATGAGACTGATCGCGAAATCTTATAATGTGCTCCATGGCGGCTCGTATAATAGGGTCGAAGAACGGGATGGGTACCTGCTCTATATTATCGACGACAGCAGTTTCCCCTATCGTGCAGCAAATGACGATTACATCCACTTCTCGCTAGAATGCGTGATGATATTGCTGCACGGAATGTTAGCGCTGGCGACATCCGATGCGCAGTTTCCTTATCTGCGTAAAATCCATACCAAACGACATCGCGGCACATTGAGAAGCAATCATATGGCATTCTGGGATGTGCCGGTCCGTTATCAATCCAAAAACTACACATTGTTTTACGACCTTCCAGCCGCTCAATTGCCCATCACGCTCAGTGCGGATGCCAATCCTTCGCAACGTGAAATTTATCAAAAAGTTATTGCGATGGTTGAAGATAAATCGTCTTCACCCGAACAAAAAACCGGACTGGTCAATCGGGTATATGAGGCAGCAAATCTGGGCATGCGCGATCAGAGTCAAGTCGCAACACATTTGGGCATCAGTGTCGCGACATTGAGGCGCCGATTGAAGGAAGAGAAAACAAGTTTTCGGACTATTTGCCATGACGTTACCAACGAAGCCGCCAAGCACCTTTTAATGCAAGGCTCTCACGTCAGCGAGGTCGCAGAAGAACTCGGCTATTCTGACTTTCGTAGCTTTACCCGTGCCTTTAAAGGTTGGAATGGTGTGACACCAAGGCAATATATCGCCATGAAAGATGATGAGGGCGGCACAAGTTCCACGTTCTAATCAATTGATATTACTCAGTATTTTTGTATTGTGAGCGAAATTGTACACTAACTTTGATCCATGGGATCATATTCAAAGAGTGCTTCCTCTCTCTAACATTTGGCCTGCACATTTCCGAATGAACCGGAAAGTATTGTCGATAGGGGATGCCGTCATGATCAAGAAAAAATGCAGGACTCGGACTAATCTCAAACAAACAACGATAATCTCCAGCCTTGGTGCATCGCTGTTTTGGCTAGCGTCTACCGGTGGGGCATTGGCTCAAACCGAAGCAGAAGAAAATGCCAGCAGCCAAGGAATTGCAGTCGACGAAATCGTGGTCACGGCGAGACGGCAGACAGAAACCCTGCAGCGGGTCCCGCTCGCAGTTAGTGCATTCGGCTCCGATGAACTCTTTGACAATCACATCGAAAACTTAGGTGACCTGCAATCGCATGTGCCGAATTTGAGTTTACATGTAGGCGATGCTTCCAACGCCGTCATCTATCTGCGCGGTGTCGGCCAGATCGATTCGATTTCCTTCAATGACCCCGGCGTCGGTGTTTATATAGACGATGTCTATATGGGCCGCGCACAAGGCTCTTTTCTAGAGGTGCTTGATCCGCAAAGAGTTGAAGTTTTGCGCGGGCCGCAAGGCACGCTCTATGGCCGCAACACGATTGGCGGGGCAGTAAAATTTGTAAGCGCCCGGCCGACGGACGAATTTGAAGGCTATGTCGATTTGGGGATCGGCAATTTTGATCAACGGTCCGCGAAGCTTTCTGCCAGCGGTCCTCTGATTGACGGTGTATTGCGGGGCAAAGTCGCGATTGCCCATTCGCAACGCGACGGTTTCACCGACAATCTATTTGACGGACAGGACGACTTCGATAAGGACACGACCGCGTGGCGGGCGAGCCTATTGCTGACCCCGAAAGATGACTTGTCGTTCTATTTGGTTGCCGATGGATCGGATAACAGCCCGGATCGCTCTAGAAGCCCTCACAAAGAAACACCGATTTTCTCGGTGCCCTCGGGTGTGTTTATCCAGCCGACCAGCGATCCTTTTGTCGTCGATGTCAATTTCAACACCTTGGAAAGCCTAGAGACTTTCGGCGTCGCTTTAACCGCCGAATACGATTGGAACGATTTTATTATTAAGTCCATCACCTCTTATCGCGAGATGGATTATCGGACTAAGATTGACCTGGACGGAACGCGTGATAGCTCCTTTGGCATTTATGATTTTGAAGATCAGGACCAGTTCAGCCAGGAACTCCAGTTAAATTATACTGGCGAACGGTTCTCTTTCGTGTCGGGGCTTTACTATTTCAAAGAGGAGGACCTCACTTTTGCCGGCGCGATCGCGCCTGACTTCTTCGTCTTCTTGCCAGTGATCGGTGTGTTTCCATTCCCGATTATTAACGCCGGTGAACGTATACAGACGAATACCAGCAAGGCCGTCTATGCCCAGTTTGATTTCACCGCTACGGAGGATCTGAGCGTCACGTTGGGTGCTCGTTACACCAAAGAGAAAAAAGAAGTCCAAGCCGCAGGCGAGGAATTCTTCGGCACCGGCATCACCACACCGGAGCAAATGGAAGCCGTTTTCGGCACGGGCGTGGGTTTTGGGCGAACAAGCTTTGTCGCGGAAGACACCTGGGAATCCTTCTCGCCCAAAATCGGTGTCGACTACCAAGCAACGTCGGACGTGTTGGTCTACGCCAGTGCCAGCCGCGGGTTTAAGAGCGGCGGTTTCAATGGCCGCCTCACCAACCGGGCGCAGCCTTTCGAGCCAGAAACATTGTGGAGTTATGAGGCCGGCATGAAATCGACCTTTGCCGAGCGCCGCGTGCTTTTGAATACGGCAGTCTTCTATAGCGATTATGAGGATTTTCAACTGAGCCGGTTTACCGCTGATCCAGTCTCGGGGACATTTGTGTCGGTCTTCGACAATGCCGGTAAAGCGGTTATTTGGGGTGTCGAAGCCGAGATGCAGGCGCGCGTCACCGAAAACTTCTCCATAGACGCCAATGCTGGATATCTGGACAGTCAATATAGTGATCTGCTGGGTGACTTCGATATCGATGTCAGCGATCAACGCAGCCTCGTTAATGCCCCTAAGTGGACGGGTAGAGCAGGTTTTACTTACGATCATCAACTGGGTTCAATGGGTGAATTGTCAATCGGCAGTGCTGTTAGCTATCGCTCTAAGACACACTTGACCGTGAGTAGTAGTGAGGTTTTGGCACAAGAAGGCTTTGCCCTTCTGGAAGCGTCAATCCGCTTTACTTCAGCCGATGAGCGTTGGACGGTCCTAATCTCGGGCCAAAACCTGACCGACGAAGAATACCGCGAACATGGTTTCGACCTCAGTGCGGCGCCTGGTGTTCAACTCGGCTATTATGGAGCACCCCGGACTGTATCCGCGAATGTTCGTTTCAATTTCTAATCTCAGGTTGAAGCAGCAATCAGCGGGACACATCCTTTATGGCCATAGACCGGCAAACGGCGGAACTTCTCGAGGAGATCAATCGGCATGTCGCTGCACCGGGGGAGACGCCGACCATATCTGACGCGCGTGCGGGCGCAACAGCACTCTTCTCACAATATGCCGGAGCGTATACGGAAGATTGTCGCAGCGAAGATAGGGTCATTGCCGGTAACGCGAGTGATGTTCCGGTCCGAATTTATTGGCCACTAGGGGAAGCTGCGGCACCACGTCCCATCATCGTTTTTCTTCACGGTGGCGGATGGTCCATGGGCGATGTCGCTTCCTATGATGGTTTTGTCCGAGCTATTTGTGCTATGAGCCAAACCATCATCGTGAGTGTCGATTACCGCCTCGCACCGGAGCACAAATATCCTAGCGCGATAGAAGATGCTCGGACCGTGACGGAGTGGGTTTTGATCCATGCACAAGAGATCGGTGGCGATCCTTCCAGGATTGCCATGATGGGCGATAGCTCCGGTGGAAATCTCGTGGCTGTAGTTGCGCATATGATTCACAAAGCGGGACAAATGCACCTTGCCGCTCAATTCTTGCTCTATCCTGTGCTGGACATATCCAGGCCTCACAATGCCTATCCATCCCGTATGGCCTTTGGCGATGGCGAATACATGCTTTCCCGCGACAGTATCGACACAGCTGCCGATTGGTATCTGCCTATCGATGTACCGCGGGACCAGCCTGACGTTTCGCCTATGAATGAGAACGACCTTCATCTACTGCCCCCGACAGTAATTTTGATTGGGGGATATGACCCTTTGTTAGACGAGGCCAAGGCCTATCGCGATAAGCTTATAGCCGCGGGTGTGGACGTCGATTTCAAATGTTTCGAAAGTGCCATCCACGCCTTCTTGTCGTTTGGTGTGCTGGATGTTTCTCAACAGGGGCGCCGCTATCTGGCGGAAAAGATTATGACATTCGTGTCCGGTGAAGTACGAGCTGTGGGATAGGCCAGTTAACGCAGCAGGCCCGCCACGGCATCATTCAGCTCATCGAAATGGTCGATCAATACATCGCCGCCAAGTTCGGCTGCGGGAACGGGAGTGTAGCCGAACGAGACCAGCACAATAGGAACGTTGGCCGCCCGCGCAGTTTTAACATCGGTGATACTATCACCGATATAGACCGTGCGTTCTGGCTTGCCACCGGCCCGTTCAATAGCGGCAAGAAGCGGGGCCGGGTCGGGTTTCCCCACACCAACGGTGTCCCGCCCGATGATCGTCGGAAACAAGTGATCGACTTTGATTGCTTCTAAAAGCAAGCGCGACAGAGATTCAAGTTTGTTTGTGCACACGCCGAGCCCGATACCGGCGGATCGATAATCTTCAAGCAAGCTGTCAAGACCGGGAAACAATCGACTGCCATCGGCGATGTGTTTGCCATAATATTCGACAAACTCATCCATCAACCGGTCTAGTTCCTTGTCATCAGTAACGGCAGGACCGGTCCGCGCCAACCCTTCTTGAATGAGCACGCGCGCGCCTTGGCCGATCATCTTGCGCACATCATCCAGTTGCACAGGCGGGCGACCGAGCTTGTCCAAGATATAATCGAGTGACAACATGAGGTCCGGCGCGGTGTCGACCAAAGTTCCGTCAAGATCGAAGATTATGGTCGCATCGCTAAATGGAAGAGATTGGCTCATCGAGTTTGAACAGACCTTGTTGGCGGCAGGTAACAGAAAATTTGCGCGAGGACCCATATCATGGAATAGAAGCCCCGCCCACCACGCGAGCCTATTTTAATAAAGTGGAAGAAGTCTTGAATTATCAATGTCTTGAAATGTTTTTCGCAGACCAAAGGACGGCCTCATGACGAAGAGGGCCAAACTCAAGCCATGTTTTGCGGCCGTGATTCTCGCAGCTGGCATGGGCACGCGCATGAAA
>JAJFIN010000023.1 GCA_021774955.1 Alphaproteobacteria bacterium
CTAGGGTACCTTATCGGGTGGTTGGGAAGGGGGAGCGGGGTGGCCAGCAATTCGACGAAAGTCGAAAGTTGCTAAGAAAGCTGCTTTGAGTTGACTGATTATAGAAGAACCCTATAATCCGCCGCTTCGTGGCAACTAAGCGACTTTAAAATCGATTGCAACGCTCTAACGCGCGGTCCAAATGGGGTGCGGGAAAGAGTTGTTGTCGTTTTGCAATATGTGATGAGGAGATTGAGCTGTGGCTCGTATTGCTGGTGTAAATATCCCAACGAACAAGCGCGTCCCAATTGCGCTGACTTATATTCACGGGATTGGCCATACTAAAGCAGGACAAATTGTCGACAAGGTTGGCATTGCCCACGAAAAACGGGTGAGTGAGCTCACCGATGCTGAAGTGATTCAAATCCGCGAAGTGATCGATTCTGATCACATGGTTGAAGGTGATTTGCGCCGCGAAGTAGCGATCAATGTAAAACGGATGATGGATCTTGGTTGCTACCGCGGTCTGCGTCATCGTCGTAATTTACCGGTGCGGGGACAACGGACCCACACCAACGCGCGGACCCGTAAAGGGCCGGCGCGGTCAATTGCTGGTAAGAAAAAATAGGTCGTGCCAATCGGGTGTGATGGCTCAAAAGGGTTGATAAGTAATGGCTAAAGAAAAGACACGCGTTCGCCGCAAGGAACGGAAAAATATTTCCGCCGGAGTGGCTCACATTAATGCGTCGTTCAACAATACAATGGTTACCATTTCTGATGTTCAGGGTAATGCCATTTCCTGGTCGTCGGCCGGTACAATGGGTTTTAAGGGGTCGCGGAAGTCGACACCTTATGCGGCTCAGGTGGCGGCAGAAGATGCCGGAAAGAAAGCCCAAGAGCATGGCATGAAAACTCTTGAAGTTAATGTTGCAGGCCCAGGCTCCGGTCGGGAATCAGCTTTGCGTGCGCTTCAAGCGGTTGGGTTTATCATCACGAGTATTCGTGATGTTACGACCATTCCACACAATGGCTGCCGCCCACCAAAACGGCGCCGGGTCTAAGGTTTAGTAAAAAGTTTCTGTAGTGACAAAATGACATATGGGCCATGTGCGAGGGCCTGAACGATTTATCGAAGCGAGGTTCGCCTGTGATTGAAAAGAACTGGCAAGAATTGATTAAGCCCGGCAAAGTTGAAGTCGTTGAAGGGCATGACTCTCAACGCAATGCGACCCTGGTCGTGGAGCCGTTGGAGCGTGGGTTTGGTATTACCATCGGTAATTCAGTGCGCCGGGTGCTGTTGTCATCGCTTCAAGGGGCGGCCGTTACGGCGGTTCATATCGATGGGGTTCTACACGAATTTTCCTCGATCCCCGGTGTGCGCGAAGATGTCACCGACATCATTCTGAACATCAAGCAATTGGCCATTCGCATGCATGTCGAAGGGCCGCGGCGTTTGGTTTTGAGTGCAAAGGGTCCAGGTGAAGTCAGAGCGTCTCAGATCGAGCAGACCGCTGACATTGAAATCTTGAACCCAGACCTGCCGCTTTTGACGCTTGATGAGGGCGCCGAAGTGCGGATCGAATTTGTTGTCGATATGGGTAAAGGTTATGTGCCAGCTGATCGCAACCGTCCGGAAGATGCACCGATTGGTCTGATCCCGGTTGATTCACTTTATAGCCCAGTTAAGCGGGTTTCTTATAAAGTTGAAAACACCCGCGAAGGTCAGATTCTTGATTATGACAAACTGACGCTCGACATCGAGACCAATGGGGCGATCTCACCAGAAAATTGTGCGGCTTTGGCGGCGCGTATCCTGCAAGATCAATTGCAGATTTTCGTGAACTTCGAAGAGCCGCAAGCAGAACGCCAAGAAGAGGCCGGTTTTGAGTTGGAATTCAATCCAGCGCTGCTTAAGAAAGTTGACGAGCTTGAGCTTTCTGTGCGTTCAGCAAATTGTCTGAAGAATGACAACATCGTTTATATCGGTGACCTCATTCAAAAGACCGAAGCAGAAATGCTGCGTACACCGAACTTTGGTCGGAAATCTTTGAACGAGATCAAAGAAGTTCTGGCGCAAATGGGCTTGCATTTGGGTATGGAAGTTCCCAATTGGCCACCAGAAAATATTGAAGATCTAGCCAAACGGTTTGAAGATCATTTTTGATGTCTGAGCGGTTGTTGCCGCTTGGATATGAGTAAGGAGATATCGTTATGCGCCATGGTATGGCCCATAGAAAGCTGAACCGGACATCGACGCACCGCGCGGCGATGCTTCAAAATATGGCGGCGGCGCTGATCAAGCATGAGCAGATCAAAACGACATTGCCGAAGGCCAAAGAGCTGAAGCCATACGTCGACAAGCTGGTCACCTTAGGCAAGCGCGGCGATCTTCATGCACGCCGTCAGGCTCTGTCGAAACTTCAAGACAAGGCGATTGTGTCAAAACTGTTCGACACGCTGGCGACGCGCTATGGCGAACGCCAAGGCGGCTATTCGCGCGTCTTGAAAGCAGGCTTTCGCTACGGCGATGCGGCCCCAATGGCGGTTATTGAATTGGTCGACCGTGACCCTGAGGCCAAAGGCCTCGATTCAGGGCCGGTTGAAATCGAAGAAGATGATGAAGAATAGGCTTATAAGCCTGATCTGACTTAATCGGCGGCCCTGGGGCCGCCTTTTTTGTGACCTTGTTTCGGCCTGAATTTGGTATAAACGGGTACAACAATTGTATGAGTTTTGAGGTTGGCGATGAAATTGATATTACGCGTGTTTAAGAGCCTTGCACTAGCCTCTGTGATCGCTTTGCCTCTTGGGCTTTCGGCGGAAGCAGCCGATAAAAAAGTGCCGGAAAGCTCTGCCGAGGTTGAGCTTTCCTATGCACCGCTGGTCAAGAAGACCGCGCCAGCCGTGGTCAATGTTTATGCCAGACGGGTGGTGCAAGAGAACTATCGATCACCGTTTGCTGGTGACCCCTTCTTTGAACGGTTCTTTGGCGGGCAGGGGCTTGGTGTGCCGCGTGAGCGGGTGCAAAACTCTTTAGGCTCCGGCGTGATCGTCAAAGAAGACGGCATCGTTGTCACCAACAATCACGTCATTGCCAATGGCGACGAGTTCAAGGTTGTGCTGTCGGACCGGCGTGAGTTCGATGCCGAAGTTATCTTGCAGGACGAGCGTGCCGACCTGGCGATCCTGCGCATCGATACCGATGGCGAAAAACTTCCGGTTCTGCGCTTTCACGATTCCGATGAGGCTGAGGTTGGTGACCTGGTGCTGGCCATCGGTAATCCTTTCGGTGTGGGTCAGACAGTGACCAGTGGTATCATTTCAGCCTTAGCGCGCACCCATGTCGGTGTCTCAGATTTTCAATTCTTTATACAGACGGATGCGGCGATCAATCCGGGTAATTCCGGCGGTGCGCTGGTGACCATGGATGGCGAATTGGTCGGCGTCAACACAGCGATCTTCTCACGTTCTGGCGGTTCGAACGGGATCGGCTTTGCCATCCCAGCCAATATGGTCAAGCTGGTGGTCGAACAAGCGATCTCTGGCGGCACCATAAGACGGCCTTGGCTCGGTGCCAGCGGTCAGGTGGTGACTTCCGATATCGCCCAATCGCTCGACTTTGATCGGCCGGCCGGTGTCCTTATCAATCAGCTTCATCCGCACGGACCCGCCGACGAGGCTGGGCTTGAGGTCGGCGATGTCATTCTGCTGATCGGCGGCTTTGATGTTCATGATTTGCAATCCCTGCGCTACCGGATCGCCACTCAACAAGTTGGCGAGACGATTGAGGTCACATACTTCCGTGATGGCCGCTCGAAAGTCGCCAAGGTTCATCTTGCGCCACCGCCCGACGACCCGCCTGCAAAGGAAACCCAATTAACTGGGCGCCATCCTTTGTCTGGAGCCAAGGCCGCCAATATGTCGCCGGCCTTTAACGAGGAAAACGGTTTGGATACGATGATGCGCGGCGTGGTCATCACCGGTGTCAGCAACCGCACCTCGGCGGCGCGCTTTGGCATCCAGCCGGGCGATGTTGTAGTTGCTATTAACGGCGTTGAAGTCACTGATATTGATCGGCTTAATGAGCTCGTCGAAGAGAATGTTCGCACCTGGAACATACGATTGCGCCGCAACGGGCGGGACGTTCAATTTACCGTGCGCAGCTAAAAGGTAGTGGGAGTATTATTTCATGATTGTCGAGACCACCCGCTCCCCCTTCCCAACCACCCCTAGGGTACTCTTATCGGGTGGTT
>JAJFIN010000221.1 GCA_021774955.1 Alphaproteobacteria bacterium
GTCTTGCCGGCGCGCACGTGCTGGTCGCCCCTCAAGCGCCTCGCGCACCTCCGGAAAATCCGTACCCGGTTGACCGGCATATTCTCTGTAGGGGGGTAATTCTTGATGGTAGAAGATCCGCGAAATGAAATTGTAAAACCGATCACCAATGGCTCTGTCATCTCCACTTTCGCCCAGCGGCGGCAATTCGTGAATGACGACATCTTCATGACTGCTGAGCAGTTGGGTGTCGGCGATGAGCCGGCCGGTTTCAGAATAAAGTCGCGCCCGGCCCCCAATGGACAAAGATAAATGGCGTAAGATATTGGTCGCTTCATCGGGATCGAGCGCGGTGTCTTCAAGCCCTAACACAGCACCGCGTCCGATCGCTGCGGCAATAAGATCAGCTTCAGCGGCCAGTGCTTCGATACGGATATCAATCAACCGGTCGCGGCGATTATCAAGCGCTAGAATGCCCAGCACCACACCGAGCACGACGGCCAAATTAAAGGCGCCAATGATGAACGGCAGCCGAGAGACGCGCGGTATAAAATTAGGTATCCACTGGCGCGGTTCATGCTGCACTTTGTGGTCTTCGGGCACTAGCCGGTCGAGGACAAAAATACTGCCCGGGTCAATGGAAGGCTCCAATTGACTTGGTCGCTTTTCTTGAGGGACGCCTGTGTCCGTCATTCCTCACCCAACACTTCAGACGGTTCGCGAAGCCATGGTATTTGCTTGCCCCGGTCTTTCGTGGCGGGGGCGCGAACTTTACTGCTCGCGATAACGATATCCAACGCCGTAGAGGGTTTCGATCGCATCAAACGAATCATCCACCGACTTAAATTTTTTCCTCAGCCGTTTTACGTGACTATCAATGGTTCGATCATCGACATAAACCTGATCATCATAGGCCGCATCCATCAGCTGGTCGCGGCTTTTGACAAAACCGGGCCGCTGCGACAAAGCCTGAAGAATGAGAAATTCCGTCACCGTCAAGGTCACCGGCTTGGTGTCCCACAGACAAGAATGGCGCATCGGATCGAGCCTCAGCTTGCCGCGGATTATGGCTTGTGACTCATCACTGTCATTAGTTGCGTCGGCCCGGCGCAATACTGCCTTAATGCGCTCCAACAACAAGCGTTGGGAAAAAGGCTTGCGGATAAAATCATCGGCGCCCATCGATAGACCCAAAATTTCGTCGACCTGCTCGTCCTTTGAGGTCAGAAATATCACCGGCAGTTTTTGGGTTTCACGTAATTTCCTCAGGAGCTCCATGCCATCCATGCGCGGCATCTTGATATCAAAAACGGCAATATCGGGTGGCGATTGGTTGAGCCCGACCAATGCGGCGGCACCATCTGTATAGGTGGTGACGGTATAGCCTTCGGCTTCCAGCGCCATACTGACAGAAGTTAAAATATTACGGTCGTCGTCAACGAGAACGATATTCGCCATCAGTTTTCCCACACAGCAAAGTTATAGAATATCAGTGTCCAATCTGAGCACCTTACGGTGTTTTAACCGCCCTGTGGACCTATGGCAACGCATAGACGGGCGTGGACCGCGCTGTGGTTGGATGTTGGGAGGTTAATCCGCACCAACCGGCACCCGCAATATGGATCGGGTCGTTATCGATCTGAAGCGCAGAATGAGTAGAGAGCTTGCCGTTATGGTGCCCCCAAGGATCCCCATAATCAATCCAGGGGCTCCCAATTGTGCCGAAAATGCCAGCACGAAAGCGATGGGAATGGCAAAACCCCAAAAAGCGGTGATCTGAATGCCAAGCGGTAACCAAACATCACCAGCGCCGCGCAAAGCCCCGAGCATGACCCCCATAGCGCCATCAAAAAAGATAGAAATCCCGGCAACTAAAACTGTCCACCGGGCAATGGCAATCACCGAGGGCTCGGTCACGAAAATCCGGATGAGGGGAAACGGATAAAAGGTCATCATGAGCGACGGAACAATCATGACAAGAACGATGAGTGACACACCGGACCAACCCGCTGCCCTTACGCCGGTTTGGTCTCCGTCACCCACGGCATGACCAACGCGTACCGATGTCGCCGCCCCGAGACCAACCGTCACCATGAACAAGAATTGATTGAGCATCATGGTCGCTTGATGGGCTGCAACCGAATCTTGTCCCAACCTTCCGGCCATCAAAGTCAGGGCCGCAAAGGCAGCCGATTGCATGCCTTGAGCAAGGGCAATAGGGGCGCCCAGCCGGCGGATCCGTTGCCTGATCAATTGAGCTGTTGGTCCCAATAGCGAAGCTTTGGATAAGATCAATCCGTAAACCCTACGGTCGATAGCTATCGCCATATAAAAGGCGATCCCGATAAATAGAGCCCAGCGTAAAAAGGATGTGGTTGCCACCGCTCCAGCGGCACCCATCGGGGAGACCCAACCGCCCCAGCCCATAACGAAAATCAAATTGAGCGGGATATTGGCCGCCACGGCAATGGCCAGAGCAATCATCCCGACCTTTGGTTTTTTGATCCCTTCAAAGAAGTATTGGCAGGCGATAAAGCACAGCATGCCAGGAATGCCCCAGGCGAACTGAACCGCGACCCGTCCCGCGCCTGCAGCGAGGTCGGGATCTATGCCAACCAATGCGGCAAGCGGTCCTCCCAGAAGTGCCAAACCGGCAAACGCCAGGCCGAACACCACGCCGTGTGACAAATTGCCCAGCCAGATAGCACCGCACTTTTGTGTCTCGCCAGCTCCATAGGCTTGGGCGATCAAAACAATGCCGCCCTGTAGCAGACCCACACCGACCAAAGTAAGAACCAATTGAGGCGCAATGCCGAGGCCGAAATAGGCGAGCTCGCGCGCGCTTACGCGGCCAGTCATGGCAGAATCGATCAGTACCATGGCCAGAATTCCGGCACGTGCGGCCATAATCGGTGCCGCCAGCCTTAATGTCTCGCTCATTTGGCTTTTGATCGATGCCAAAGAGTGTGTCGACGACTGATCCTCGGTCACGAGAGTTCTCTTCTTATTAATGAGGAACCTTAGGGTCCTTCTTTATTGATTGATCTCAAAAGTGTCGAGGAATCACTACCGTGCTTACCTCAGGGGATATTTCGGTCTTTTGGCGCGCGTTTCTGGTCTCAGTTAAGGTAAAGATGCAAAACAGATTGCGGGCGCTTGTGCATATTACTATGTTGTCTTTTTCCTGAACGAGCGTCGAGACAAGAGACTACAAAAAATAGTCAGACATTGGGTTGTTGGTGGAGGACATGGTGCAACAAACAGGCCCCTATATTAGTGAATTTGGCATTGAAACTTTGAGCAACGGATTGCCGGGTTTCAAGAACCTGAAAGCCGTGCATTGGAATTATTCGCGGCCGGCCCTCTTTGAAACCTCCGTGGCCCGAGGTGAGGGCCGTGTTGCCAAAGATGGCCCCCTGGTGGTCGAAACCGGTCAGCACACCGGACGGTCAGCCAATGACAAGTTTGTCGTCCGCGATGAAACCACTGAGGACACAATCTGGTGGGACAACAACAAGTCGATGTCACCGGATCAATTTGATGTCTTGCTTGCTGATATGCTTGCTCACGCAGAAGGTAAGGAACTGTTTGTCCAAGACTTGTTTGGTGGTGCCGACCCGGTTCATCGTTTGCCGACCCGGGCTATCACGGAATTTGCTTGGCATTCCCTATTCATCCAACACTTGCTGATTGAAGCAGACAAAAGCGAACTGCCGAGCTTCAAACCTGAGTTTACCGTGATCAATCTGCCGAGCTTTCGCGCTGACCCAACGCGTCATGGCAGCGACAGTGAAACCGTGATCGCCTGCAATTTCAAAAGACGCGTGGTGCTCATCGGTGGCACTTCTTATGCCGGAGAAACCAAGAAGTCGGTGTTCTCCATGTTGAATTATTTACTCCCGGCCAAACGGGTCATGCCCATGCATTGCTCGATCAATGTCGGTGACGAAGATGATTCAGCAGTGTTCTTTGGCCTGTCCGGGACCGGCAAAACCACATTGTCCGCAGACCCTAATCGAACACTTGTCGGCGATGATGAACATGGTTGGTCAGAAAGTGGCGTGTTCAATTTCGAAGGCGGTTGTTATGCCAAGATGATCCGCTTGTCTGAAGAAGCAGAGCCCGAGATCTATGCCACCACCAAGCGCTTTGCCACGGTGCTTGAAAACGTGGTCATGGATCCTGATGCCCGCACTTTGGATTTGGATGATGCTTCGCTGACCGAAAACACCAGAGGGGCTTATCCTCTGGATTATATCCCCAATGCCAGCCTGACCGGTCGTGCAAGCCATCCGCAGAACATCATCATGCTGACAGCAGATGCCTTTGGTGTGCTGCCGCCGATCGCAAAATTGACACCGAGCCAGGCCATGTATCATTTTCTGTCCGGTTATACCGCCAAGGTTGCCGGTACTGAGAAAGGCGTGAAGGAACCGCAAGCCACTTTCTCAACGTGTTTTGGCGCGCCGTTCATGCCGCGCCATCCCAGCGAATATGGCAATCTGTTGCGTGACTTGATCGCTGAGCACAATGTCGGGTGCTGGTTGGTCAATACCGGCTGGACCGGTGGGCCTTATGGCGAAGGCGAACGCATGCCGATCAAGGCAACGCGCGCGCTACTCGCTGCAGCTCTTGATGGCACACTTGGTAATGCGGATATGCGCCTGGATACCAATTTTGGCTTTGAAGTGCCGATCACTGTTCCCGGCGTCGATGCAAAAATCCTGACACCGCGGGACACTTGGGCCGACCCTGGGAAGTATGACATCCAAGCACAGGCGTTAGTTCAGATGTTTATCGAGAGCTTCAAGAAATTTGAAGATCACGTCGATCCTGACGTGCGCGCGGCGGCTCCCAAAGCAGCTTAACGTCCGAGTAAACAAAGCATTAATCTAAAGGCTGAATGGCATAGATCCGGCCTTTAGTGTGTTGATGCGCTTACTTCACGGCATATTAACAACGATTTTATTAGAATGCTGAGTGATTTCCTCCGTGCATCGGTAAGTTCTGCATGTCCAATATCCACTACGAAATCTTCATACAGAAGAAGAAGGCCAAAGATTGGACCCTTCACGAAGCTGTGGATGGTCGCGAAAAAGCCCTGAAGAAGGCGGGCCAACTGGTCAAGCAATCCACAGTCGCGGGCGTCCGCGTCATGAAGGAAACACTTGAACCCGACACCGGTAATTATTTGAGTGTCGCGATCTTCCAAGAAGGGGGCTCGACCGAGACCAAGCGCGACAAGGATGATGTCCAACTCCCGTGTTTTAAACCGCAGGACCTGTTTTCGATTCATGCCCGCGCGACGATTACCCGTGTCCTTGAAGACCTGTTAGACCGTGAGGGCATGACCGCCAAAGAATTAATCCACCGCGCGGATATGCTCGAGAGTTTGCAGGCAACCGGCACGGTGATGCAGCATGCCATTCAAAAAATCGCGGTCGCGCAATCAACCTCGGACAATGTCCCGGTCGCTGAAGTTATGAAACAGCTGACGGTCCTGATCGATCAAGCCATGGAGCGGGTGTTTGTTGACGAGCGCGACGACGCATTCGTCAAACTTACCCAAGAAAACTTTCATGAAGTGTTGACCCAGGTGGCCGACAAGTCCGATTCTGAATATTATTTCAGCGCTGCCATTGCCAAAGCCTTCAGCTCGATGGAAAGCTGGACAGACAAAGTACAGTTTTTAGTCGCACTCTTGCGCAACCTCCCCACTGAAGAAGATCCACGCGCCATCGCGCTTATCAGCATTGATGATTTTGTCTCCGAGATCATGGCGGGTTCTGCGGGTTTGGACGATCTTATGGGCAACCAAGAACAGCTTGGTGATGCTCTGATGATCATGGCCGATCTGTTCCTTGGACGGATCGATGAAAAGAAGGCCGGAGCCACGCCAGGTCTCGTAGCGCTTTCGTCACAATTTGCTGAAGATAAACTCCCCAATTCAAAAACCGCTTTAGGACAGAGAATTTTATCTGAGCTGAATGGCCCTCGCCGGTTTTGCACCAACGACGTTGACAAAGAAGTCGAAGCGGGCCGGACGCTGGCCATGCGTATGGTGTTGTGCCAGGGCAAGCACGTTGCTTTAGAAGATATTCTCGAAGCTTTCACCAATCGTTCAAAACGCCTCGTGATCACGGAGATGGTGAACGAATATCTGGAAGGCTACGACGAGCCCGACCAGCAAATTCAACGGCTAATGAAGCTCGAAGAAAACGTCATTGGCGAGGAAAACAAGCGTCGCTTGGGCGGCTTCGTTATGCCGCTATTGACGGGACATAAAACCGAGGCCTTTTTTGTCGAACAAGAAGGACCGGTTCTGAGGCGTTTGACCGAAATAACTAAGCTGCAAAAAGAAGTCACCGACTCAAGTTTTGCTGACAATCAAAAACAAGAAATGCAAGATGCCATTGATACCATTGCCGGGCAAGTTGTCACAAAAGCAAAGCTTTTCGAAGCGATTGATGGCCGCAAAGTATCAAATGCTGATAAAGCCATGTCGTTCTTGCGCATCCTCAATTCGAATGTGCTGACCGAAGGCGAATTGAGCCGCAAAGCCCGCGTCCAGATCATCAAATATATTCAGACCCCAAACTTCTCGAAGGATTTGATGCAAGTTGATCCGAGCAAAGTGCCGGACGGGTCCGATAAATCTCAAGCCGTGATGTCGGAGTTTAAGTCATTGATGCAGGAAACCGGTACCGGTGAAATGCTGAACCGCAATACCAGTGCGGCTTAAGGGCTGCATCGTTCTTCCGTTCTAATTAATTTTAAGGGTCACAGGCGTCCAGCGTTCTTGCCACCGTCCGGCGCGTGCATCGGCCGCCTCGCCGTCATAATCATGCGGTTGCGGCTCGGGAAACTGATCGTGGTTTTCTAGGCTGTTGATGTTCAAGACCATGAGATGATCCTCGCCCAATGCCGCCACAGCCCCGACATAGACCCCGCATGTGCGGCACGAGAGAAAGTCTGCTTGGGCGGTGCCGAAGCGGTAGCGCAGCACACCATCTTCAGTAAACGACAGATCAATATGTCCGTTCGCGTCTGATGTGTAACGCGCGCCTTGGCGTTGACAATAGCTGCACAGACATTCGCGCGTGACCAGGTCTGCCGCTGTTTCAAAACAGACGTTGATCGCACCGCAATGACATGAGCCTTCGTGACGGGACATAAAACGCGCTATTCCAATTTCAACTTTCCGCTCATCATCGGCGCGCAACGGCCGGTGACAATGACATCCTTCACCTGTCCGCCGGACTTCGTAACCTCCAAGTCCAGGCGGCTGGGCCGTCCCATCTCGACCCCTTGTGCAACACGCCATGTAAGAACGCCATCTCTACACGGATCAAGGGAGGCATTAAGCCCGGCAAAACTCAGATTGGCGCTGCCGGTTGCCGGGTCTTCGGGGATGTTGTGGAGCGGCGCAAACAGACGGGCGCGGTAGTCATATCCATCGCTGCCGTCGCGTGTATAGAGATAAATACCATCTCCGCTTTCATTGCTGTATTTTTGAAATTGATCCGTAACGGCTTGCGCGCGTGCAAGAGCGTTCAAATCTTTAACCTCACAAAACAGGCAGGTAATGCCGGTCGTGCAGACAATGGGATTGTGGCGCGAGAGGTCCAGATCCTCCACTGATAAACCGCAGCACGCGGCCACCAGATCCGGCGCAATCTCAGGGCCGGTTTCAAATGGGGCAGGTGCCGTAAGTTTGGCCCCCAGGTATTTTCCATCTTCTTCAAGCAGTTCAAGCGATACCAGTCCGCATAATTCCTCAAACAAAAAACCCCCAGAAGCGCTGCGCTCATAGCCGTCTTCTTGCGCTAGGACATAGGCCGTGCCGACATTGGGGTGACCGGCAAAAGGCAGCTCGGCGGCGGGTGTAAAGATCCGCACTTGCGCCGCATGGGCTGGGTCCTTCGGCGGCAGCACAAACGTCGTCTCGGAATAATTAAACTCGCGCGCGATCTGTTGCATTTGGGCTTGGGCGAGACCCTCGCCGCCAAACACCACAGCCAGGGGATTGCCGCCAAACTGCCGGTCGGCAAAAACATCAACCGTCTTATAAGTGAGCTCCATCATGCGTCCTTTCAGGTCAAGCGATAGACGCGGCTTGCGGTCCCCCGGAACAGCGCGTCTTTTTCATCGGCGCTGAAATCAGCCACCAGCTTTTTGAAACCATTCCACAAAACCGGATAGGAGATCGAGCGCTTATCGACCGGAAAGTTACTTTCGAACATTGTACGGATTGTCCTAAAACAATCTATCGTATGCAGATAATAGGGTTTGTAGACCTCGACAAATTCATCGGACGTCAGGGGTTTGGCCCGCTTATGCCAGCCAAAGCCGTTGATCGGCATCGCCATGCCGCCAAGCTTGGCGACCACATTGGGGCACGCGGCCAGCGTCGCAATATGCTCTTTCCATTGTAAAAAGATTTCCTCGCGCTGGCCCTCATAAGGCCCAATACCGATCGGCCCGCCGAAATGATTGAGCACAATCGTGGTCTCGGGAAAGGCTCGCGCCAGATCGATCAGCTCCGGCAATTGCGGATGCATGAGCCAGGCTTCAAAGGTCAGGCCCATCCCGGCTAAAGTGCTAAAGCCCTCACGCACCTTGGGATCTAAATACAGGTGCGCGCCGGGCCGCGAGTGCGAGGCGCGAATAGCCTCGCTGGCATCCCAGGCGGCCGAATGGCGAATACCGCGGAAGAGCCCTTTCCCCGCTTCGACATGGGCCTCAAGGACCTCGCGCACGCCCGCGCCGAGCTTAAGGTTGGCGTGGCCGACAATTGCCGCGATCTGCGCTTTTCCCGGGTCTTTGCGCGCCTGTGCGGCCTGTTCTGCCACAAACACCGTTTCCCCCACGGGTCGTAAATCCTCCGGCCCATCGGTAAAATATTCCGCCCCGCATTCGATGAACACGGTCTTCTCGATCCGATGCCCGCTCTCGGTATCCGCCCACAGATCATCGAGCAGATAAGGCGCGTCCCGCCCATGCCAAAGGTGGTGATGCGGATCGACAATCACCCGGTCCGGCTCAAGGATCGGTTCGCTCACGAGGGAGAGCCAGTCTTGTGTGTTGGTCATAAGCCCCCCCCCTAATGCGCCTCGTCCCAGTTCTGCCCCACTTGCGCATCGACCACCAGCGGCACCGACAGCGGGTGGGCCGGGAAGGCCGCGCCCTCCATGATCTCCTTGACCACCGCGCAGGTATCGTCGGCCTGGGCCTCGGGTACTTCGAAGATCAGCTCGTCATGCACCTGCAACAGCATCCGCGCTTCGAGCTTGGCATCGGTCAAGGCCGTCGGCATACGGATCATGGCCCGCCTTATAATGTCCGCCGCCGTGCCTTGGATCGGCGCATTGATTGCCGCGCGCTCCATGAAACCCCGCATGCGGGGGTTTTTGGACGTGATCTCCGGGTAATGGCAACGCCGCCCAAACAGCGTCTCGACATAGCCCTGCTTGCGGCAAATCTCTTTGGTCTCATCCATATAGGCGCGGATGCCAGGAAAGCGCTCAAAGTAAGAGCGCATATAGGCTGCCGCCTCTTCGCGCGGGATCGACAGCTGATTGGCCAGGCCAAAGGCTGAGATGCCATAGATGATGCCAAAGTTAATCGCCTTAGCCTGGCGCCGGATCATCGGGTCCATGCCTTCGACCGGCACGTCGAAGATTTGGCTGGCCGTCATCGCGTGGATATCTTGGCCCTCGGCAAAGGCTTGCTTGAGCGCATCGATGTCCGCCATCTCGGCAAAGACCCTGAGCTCGATCTGACTATAATCGGCTGAGATCAACACATTGCCTTGTTCGGGGATGAAGGCGGTGCGGATCTGGCGGCCCTCCGGCGTGCGGATCGGAATGTTTTGCAGGTTCGGGTCTGATGAGGCCAAGCGCCCGGTGGTTGTCGCGGCCAGCGAATAAGAGGTATGAACGCGGCCCGTTTCTTTGTTGACGAATTCGGGTAGAGCGTCCGTATAGGTACTTTTCAATTTCGAAAGCTGGCGCCATTCAAGCAAGGTCTTAGGCAGATCGTGCCCGTGAACGGCGAGGTCTTCGAGTACGTCCGCGCCGGTCGCCCAAGCGCCGGTCTTGGTCTTGGTGCCGCCTTGAATGCCAAGCTTGTCAAACAAGATCTCGCCCAATTGCTTGGGGCTGCCCAAGTTGAAACTTTCTCCGGCTTGCTCATGGGCTTCGTCCTCAAGCCGCGCCATGCCTTGAGCGAAATCGTTCGACATCCGCCGCAAAGCCGCAGAATCGATTTTAACACCCGCCTGTTCCATATCGCACAGAACCGGGATTAAGGGCCGCTCTAGCGTTTCATAAACGGTGGTGGTTTGGG
>JAJFIN010000222.1 GCA_021774955.1 Alphaproteobacteria bacterium
TTAAAATGATTCAAAAGAGCAATAACAACGGAATTGGCAATTGACCGATCAATCTATTAAAAACATTCCGCAGTTTTTTGTGACGGCATCAGCGCCATGTCCTTATCTTCCCGATCGTGAAGAACGTAAAATTTTTACCACTTTAGATGGTCCCTACGCCAACGCCTTCCACAATCAGTTAGCGACAGATGGTTTTCGTCGCAGCCAGAGGATCGCCTATAAACCGGCATGTGAACATTGTCGCGCTTGTATTTCAGTTCGGATTTTGGTTGATGAATATTTGCCAAGCCGGTCTTGCACCCGCATCATGAAACGTAATATTGACCTGCACGCTGAACAGACCGAAGCGATTGCGAGCCAGGAGCAATATAGTTTGCTTCGAGACTACTTGGACACCCGTCATGCCGAAGGTGGGATGGCTGAAATGTCCGTGTTGGACTACGCCAACATGGTGGAAGAAACGACAGTCAACACGCAGATCATTGAATACAAATCTGGCAGTCCGATAAGCGCAAAAAATAGACCGCTCGTTGCAACCGCGCTTACCGATAAGCTCGATGATGGTCTGTCAATGGTGTATAGTTTTTATGGACCACAATATTCAAAAAGAAGTTTGGGCACTTACTTGATCTTAGATCACATCAAGCGCGCTAAATCATTGGGCTTACCCTATGTCTATTTGGGGTACTGGATCGATGGTTGTCAAAAAATGGAATACAAGACACGCTTCAGACCGCTAGAGCGTCTCGAAGGACGGCAATGGGTCCGGTACGAGTAATCGAATAGGCTAGGAAGTTTTGTGAATTACTTCTTCTGCAAACCAGTTGATTTCCCCAATCATCTGCTCAAGCGTTCTGTCGTCATCATCTCCCGTATGCTCGTAAGCATTTCGAAATCCGATAATACACTCGGTGGTTCCTAAATCTTCTAACTGCTTCACGCCGTCCACACTGTAAGCAAGCTCTGAGATTATCTGCAAATCAAACGGTTTGTTTTCCGTCCCATATTCTTTACGGAACGCGCTTAGTTTTCCAATCAACTCCTTAGTTTCTTCAACATCCACTCCCGCGCTGATCCATCCGTCTCCCAGCCGCGCAGCGCGTTTAAGCGCTGGTATCGAATGTCCACCAACAAGGATTGGAACTGGTTTACTTGGAACCGGACACAGTTTGATTGCAGGGAGTTGGTAGAATTCCCCATCATACGAAAAATATTCGCCACTCATCAGGCCCTGTAGGATTTCAATTTGCTCATCCATTCTCTTTCCGCGCTTTTTCCATTGAGCGCCTGTCACCAAGAAATCCTCATACCACGGACTGACCCCAACACCGAAGTGGAAACGATTATTCGTCAGTACCGCAACACTGGTCAAAAGTTTGGCTACCGTTGCCGGTTCTCTCGGCGCAAGTTTGTACACACTGGTCGAAAAATGAAGTTTTTCGGTGACCGCTCCCAAAGCGGATACAATTGTGAAAGGTTCGAGAAATGGAACGTTATCCAAAAACTCGCGGCTGCCATCATCGTTGTAGGGATATTTAGAATCAGCTTCTTTCGGATAGCAAATTGAATCAGGAAAAGTGAATGTATGAAAGCCAGCTTCTTCAGCGGCTTTAGCAAGGGGGATGTAAAACTCCGGACTGCACATTGAGCCGTGATAAGCAAACCTCATCTTATTATCCTCTCGCTGACCTTAGGTTGTTCGAACTCATCTTGCCTCATCACCTCGTCGACCACCTAGTCCAAACCAGTTAGAGCGGCATTATTGGCTAGAATCAATAGGTTGCGCCAGTGCGAACGGCGCTTATACTCCACCCGCATAAACACCGGGGAGGGACCTAAATGGATCGCAGGCAGGTTTTATCAGGAGCTGGGTTAATTGCGACAGCTGGTGCAGGGGCTGTTGCGCTTGGAACACTTACGGCAACCCGGCAGGGCAGCAGTTCGGATGCATGCATTTCAGGTAATTCGTTCGCTGCACCAAACATAATATCCGGCGGCCGTGAACTAAAGATGGTAACGACCTGGCCCAAAAATTTCCCTGGTCTGGGATTCTCCGCAGAACGTCTTTCGCAACGCATTGCCGAGATGACTGACGGTCAATTGAAAATCAAAGTGTTTGCAGCCGGTGAACTTGTCCCACCCTTTGAATCCTTCGACGCTGTATCAACAGGTGCTGCCGATATTTATCATGGTGCCGAGTATTACTGGCAAGGAAAATCTAAGGCATTCAATTTTTTCACCACAGTTCCTTTTGGTATGACCGCTGTTGAAACGCAGGCTTGGATCTATCATCGCGGCGGCCAAGAACTTTGGGATGAACTTTCTGGCAGCTTCAACATCAAACCCTTCATGGCCGCAAACAGTGGCAATCAAATGGCTGGTTGGTTTAACCGCGAAATCCACACCATTGATGATTTCAAAGGATTGAAAATGCGCATGCCTGGTTTGGGCGGCGAAGTGTTGCGTCGCTTAGGCGCATCAGCGATTGCCATTCCGGGAGGTGAGATATTCTCGAGCCTCCAAACTGGCGCCATTGATGCCACGGAATGGGTTGGTCCATGGAATGACCTCGCCTTTGGTTTTTATAAGGTCGCAAAGTACTACTACTATCCTGGTTTCCACGAACCCGGATCGCAACTCGCTTGTGGCATCAACCTCGATGTGTGGCACTCATTGTCTAAGTCTCAACAAGCAATATTTGCGCAGGCTTGTGCTGCTGAAAATGATTTCAGTCTTGCAGAGTTTGCCGCAGAAAACACGAAAGCTCTGCGCACATTGATCAACGACCACGGTGTTCAACTTCGTCGTGTGCCCGACGCTATCCTAACTGAAATCGGTAAATTATCTGGCCAGGTGGTCCGCGAGATTGCCGAGGAAGACGATATAACGAAGCGCGTTTTCGAAAGTTTCATCGCGGCGCGCGAAAGCGGTCTCGAAAGCGGCGCAATTAACGTTGAACCCTACCTTCAAGCACGCCACCTGCCCTTTAATTATTAGGAACGAGACATGCGCCACATTCCCGCGGGGCAACATTGATGTTCTATACGATTTTTGAGTATGTCGTGTATTTCCATCTGGCGCTGCCTGTGGTGGCAATGGCGTGGCAGGCCTTCGCCCCAGAGAGTGTCCAACCTATTGCAATTTATCTTGGGTCAATCAGGATGGGGCTCAATTTCCTCTCAAAACATTTTGGGCATTTCGTGTCATGGCTGTCTTTACTGATGGTACTGGTAACGTTTGTCGTTGTGGTCCTGCGCTATGCATTTGGTATCAGCTTCATTTGGATGCAAGAATCAGTCATCTATATGCATGGCCTGCTTTTTACACTTGCCGCCGGATACACACTGCTAATTGATGGACACGTTCGCGTTGACATCATTTACCGAGAAGCCACTCCGAAGACCAAAGCTCTGGTTGACTTTCTGGGGACCTATTTCTTCTTGCTTCCCGTCATGTATCTCATTTTGGATGTGGCCCTACCCTACATTCAATTCTCTTGGGATGTACGAGAGGGTTCGAAAGAAACCAGCGGCATTCAAGCGGTCTATCTTCTGAAGTCTGTAATCGTCATATTTGCGTGGCTCTTGATATTGCAAGGTTTTGCAACAATTGTCCGCGCAGCGCTCACGCTCATGGGCTATGACGTCGAAAGCACCGATGAACATGCAGACATGGTGATTTAGGGCTCAATCATGATACTGATCGAACATCTCGACCTTCTGATGTTTCTCGTCACCTGCATCTTTTTGATAAGCGGGTATCCGGTTGCTTTCACCTTGGCAGGAAGTGCATTGCTCTTTGCCTTGCTGGGGTTGCAGCTCGGCTTTTTTGAATTCTCTTACCTCGCGGCCATGCCACAACGCATATTCGGCACAATGACCAACGAGGTTCTGATTGCAGTGCCGCTCTTTGTTTTCATGGGCGTCATGCTGGAGCGATCCAAAGTCGCCGAAGAGCTTCTCGATTCTATGGGAAAATTATTTGGCACAATCCGCGGTGGCCTGGGTATATCTGTTTGTATTGTCGGCGCCCTACTCGCTGCGTCCACGGGCATTGTTGGTGCAACAGTGGTAACCATGGGGCTCCTTTCCTTGCCGACAATGCTTCGTCGCAATTATGACGTCAGTCTTGCTACTGGTGTCATCGCTGCTTCTGGCACGCTGGGCCAAATAATTCCTCCTTCAATCGTCTTAGTCTTGCTTGGCGATGTTCTCTCCAGCGCCTATCAAAAGGCTCAACTCGACCAAGGTATATTTTCACCCGAGACGATTTCCGTCGGCGATCTGTTTGCTGGCGCATTGCTACCAGGTCTGATGCTTGTTGCCTTTTATATCGCTTACATTGTGTTTGTAGCGGTCACACGCCCGAGTGCCGCTCCCGCGATAACCCGCGCTGAACTTGGCGAAACAAAGAAGCTGTTTGCAGAAATTACCAAAGCATTGCTTCCGCCCCTATTGCTTATCATAACAGTGCTCGGATCTATCCTTGCTGGCATTGCGACCCCAACAGAAGCTGCAGCTGTCGGAGCAATAGGGGCAACACTACTCGCAGGCTATCGCTCTGAAAGACCAGACAAAGGTGTCGATTCAAACGGGCAAAGCCGCATGGCTGTCAAGCAGGCATCCCTTGTCGCCAAAGAAGAGCAGAAATTAAATCCGTGGCCGATTTTTGCCGCCGCAGGATCAGTCATTGGTCTGCTTGTCC
>JAJFIN010000223.1 GCA_021774955.1 Alphaproteobacteria bacterium
CGATAGTTCTAGCTTTCCATTGCGCCGCACCAATGGAGTTCTTATGCGATCTCGATCCTCATGAAGCTCTTTGAGCGCCGCACCCTTCGGGCATAAATAACCCCTTGAAAAAATGTCTTCCGGATCCGGCCGTACCGAGAGTATTTTACGATTATCGCTTGTGACGACAACACCACAGCCAGCTTCGCAAATATGACAAATCGATTTGGATTTCCTAACCGTCACAATCATGCCCTTCGGCAACGTTTCGCGCTAAGCGAAATGCCTAGCAGATCCAGTCACGCTAACGAAAGCCCTCTGGTTCTGTCAATGTTGCGGGTTTATCAATGTCGGAATATTCAACTGATCTACAACATAATCTAAGATGCAGCTGAGCGAGATGTGATTTGAGAGTCAGATAGGAATTCATCAAGAACATCGCAAAGCGCATTGTACTCTAGCGGTTTAGGTAAATATCCATCAAAACCAGATGAGAGAAACCGCTGCGCGTCGGACTTCATTGCGTGAGCGGTGACAGCAATAACGGGAATGGAGCGCACATTTTCAGGCATAGTTCTGATATGCTTTGTTGCCGTTAGACCGTCCATCACGGGCATATTGATATCCATCAAAATGAGATCGAATTCGGTCTCTTTCAGCTTATCAATTGCGATCTGTCCGTTCTCTGCGATTTCAAAATGCAAACCCACAGCTTCAATCAAGTGAGTAATGACGGTGCGATTAATTTCATTATCTTCCACGATCAGCACGCGCCCTTTTACGACGTCCGCACAATTCTCGTCACCATCGCTTCGAGCGCCAGAACCTTCGACCTGCACCTCGACAACGTTGATTGGCGTTATGAAAGTGAATTTCGAACCCTTGTTCTCCTCGCTTTCAACCGCGATATTTCCGCCAAGTTGATTTACAATTTTCTCGCAGATTGCCATTCCAAGGCCCACTCCTTCACGGGTCTTGACCGATTGGTCGGTACTCCGGAAAAACGGATCGAATAGATTTCGGATTGTTTCTTGGGACATTCCGATGCCGCTGTCTTCAACCGTGAACCGTAATTGATCACCATGCCCACCGCCACGCTCAAGACCAATATGTACTGAGACGAAACCTTTATCGGTATATTTCATTGCATTACCGATTATGTTGTCTAACACCTGGCAAATTCTTGCTTTGTCGCCTCTCGCTTGAGATGGCATTTGATCAAACTTCAGTGAGAAATCGAAACCTTTTTGATCTGCATCCATCGACCATCGTTGTGCTGAAACGCGGAATTCTTCTTTCGGGTCGAAAGGTTCATCGATAAATTCCAAGCTACCTGATTCTAATTTCGCCAAATCAAGAATGTCATTGAGGATCCGAAGGAGCGCATTGGCTGAATGTCGCACCAATTCCAATCTCTCGATGTCCTGTTCATTTCGGTTGGGATCCATCAGCATGATTTGAATGAATCCCAGAACACCATTCATTGGCGTGCGAAGTTCATGCGACATCATGGCGAGAAAGGAAGATTTTGCTACATTTGCTGCTTCGGCATCTTCTTTCGCAATTCTTAGTTCTTTTTCGGCCGACCTTTGTGCTGTGACATCCTGTGTCGTGCCTATTGCCTCGTACGGTTCACCCATTTCATCAGAAACAACACTTCCGGTTTCATGAATGATATTCACCTGGCCATCCGGCATTATGACGCGATGGTCAACCGCGTATGGCTCGCCGGTTAATGCATTGTCAATCGCACCTCGGACGATGTGTTGGTCCTCTGGATGGATCAAATGTATAAAATCTGAGATGGAAGCACTGGTGATGCCTGGACCTAGTCCAAACATTTTGGAAACTTGATCAGTCCATTCTAACGTGTCGGCCTTGATATTCCAGCGCCATGTTCCGAGTTTGGCCATTTCCTGGGATTTGGCTAATAGAAATTCTTTTTCCGCAAGATGTTTGAGAAGATGGGCTGCTTCTTGCGACGAAGTCTCCGCTCGATTACGTTCTGCAGTTAATTCACTATTGCGTTTCGTGAGTAGTTCTTGACTCTTTTTGAGATCCTGGACATAGGTTTCAATGAGTGTTTCTTGTTGTTTACGCTCGGTAATATTTCTCTGTATCGAGACGAAATACTCAGGATCGCCTTCCTTGTGAGACATCGGCGCGATGTTGACCTCTATCCAATAGTCGCGACCATCTTTTCGGTAATTGCAGATTTCTGCTTTGACGCTTTTACGTTGTTTAACATGATCGTTGATGGTATCGATTACCACCATGTCCGTCTGCGGCCCATGCAAGATCTTGGGGCTCTGGCCAATGATGTCTTCTCGTTGGTAGCCGCTGAGTTCGACAAAAGCATCATTCACCCAAGAGACAATGACACGTTGGGGTGCAGATTCTTTGTACTCAGCGATTACGATAGCATCGCGCGTTTGATTTAGAACATCCGCTAACAACGCGGTCGAAAACATCGAATTAGTCTCCACGTTGAACTATTACTTAGCCATCAAGACCGGGCCTATGTGGCACTCGGTCCGCAGATGGATCTGCTGAAAAACACTGTGAAATAGGATCACGTGGTATTCCCTCATTGCTCGGTATAAATATGTTAGCTCGGAGGGTCTAATTTCCAGTTAATCGCCGTTAAAGATTGTTCTGCGGCACTTTTCGAGGGTTGTGCCCGAAATTTTTACACTCGACTAATCTCGCAAGTCTTCCCTAATCTTCTTCCGGCGGATTCCATGCATCCATGCTGTCACCGTCAGATAATCCCAACAGAAATTCCGGATTGCGTTTATCGATGTGGCCCGTCAATCCCTGATAGATGGAATAGCCAATCATTTTGCGAAGGCGCGGTGAGAACTCACGAGCAATATCAAACGGGATGCCAAGCAATTGATTTTCTTGTTGCCTGATCCAGCCAGCACAATAATTCATCGGAATGCCAACACGCGGTTGATCTGTTTGGTTGGAACCACCGCCATGCCATAGGCTACCATTCCAAACAAGAACGCTTCCCTTTTTCATTTCAGCGGCGATCGTGTCATAAGGTTTACCATATTCCGGGACATCCTTAAACACGTGGCTTCCTGGTACGACGCGCGTTGCGCCATTTTCTTCAGTGAACTCTGTCAGCGCCCACATTGTATTACAGATAACCGGAACATGAGGACGTGGTAACGGCATGAGTTGGTCATCTGCATGAAGTGGTTGCGCTTTCTCACCGGGTAAGATGTTGACAGACGAGAGTGACGAAACGAGACAGCCATCATCCAATACACCTTCCACAATCGGCAATACGTCCGGGTGCTGTGGAATCGCCTCCCACATTTTCCCAAAGATCAATAGGTTGTAAACGCGCAAGGTATTGTCACCCTCAAATGGATTGCAGGCGGGTTTTGTTCCCAGCTCCTGCTCAATCCGCGTGAGGTCTTTTGCCAATTCGTCTGCTTCGTTTGGAGATAAGACATCTTCGACGATTGTGTAACCTTGCATCTTAATCGCATCGAGATGGTTGGAGATATCTGCACTCATAGGACCTCAACACTCCTCAGAATTTATCCGGAAGTCTAGTTTTACCGGCTAAGCAAATATAATGCACACTCGTGTTTGCATTCGTCAATAATGAGCACATAGGCATAGCGTCGCAGGAATGATGAGAATATGCTGAGAAGACAAAAAGAAAATCACGCACCGAAGCGTGAAACGAGGGAGACTAATCATGAGTGTCGAAGTCAACGGCATAGCGCATATTCAATTTACTGTCAGGAACCCAAAAGCCTGCCTGCCGTTCTGGGAAAAGTTGTGTCACTTTCTCGAAATGAAAACGCTGATCAAAAACGATGAAACGATCTATTGCATCGGCAGCCGCACCGGAATTCTTGTCCGCGGCGCACCTTCAGACAAACGAGATCAAGCCTTTGATCAAGACCGCCCAGGGCTACATCATTTTTGCTTTCGTGCGCGCAGCACTGAAGATGTCGACGCTATATATGCTTATGCCAAGGACGAACTCAATGCTCATATCGTCCATGCTCCTGAAGAGGCTTCGCACTTTGCACCCGGTTATTATTCAATTCTCTTTGAAGATCCCGATGGTATTCGCATCGAAGTAAATTACGTACCCGGTCGCGGCCATCTAGGCAAAGAGGGTCGTCTTGGTGATGAAGGCAAAGGGCCAGCGGATCAATATGGCGAGGATGGGTTGACCGACAAAACAGCCTCCTAAACTGAGAACAGCGTTGATCTAATCTTATGATGTCGGAGGTAATTGGCAGCAATACCCGCAAAGTGCTCAGATAGAAACGCAGGGGGTTTTGGATAATCGCGATGACGACGACACTAGTTTTCACATTGATAGCCTTGCTGACCTTGATGATTGCTGGTGCGCTCTATCAGCGTTACGCAACCGCACGAGACAAAAAGCGCTTTCCTCCTCCCGGGCAGTTCATTGAAATTGGCGAAGATCGCATTCATGTCGAAGTGAGGGAGCCGGTAACGCCAACGGAGTCTCCCCCCATTGTGTGCTTTACCGGTATCGCATTACCGGGGATAACATTTGACCGCATTGCGCAAGGTTTGGCAGATACCTCAAAAGTTATCATGTATGATCGGCCGGGATCCGGCTGGAGTGCACCATCAGACACAGGTCTTGACGCTTCATCTGTGTCCGACTTAACGGCTCGGATGCTTGATAAACTAGAAATCCATGAACCTGTTATACTTGTTGGCCATTCACTTGGTGCTCTTTATGCACGCGTCTTTATCGAGAAATTCCCCGAGCGCGTTGCTGGGCTTGTGTCAATCGACTCTTCCCATGAGGATATGCAGTTTCGCTTTCCAGAAGTCATCAACCTGGCGCGTAATGTAATGATGTTAGGTCATAAGACTTTACGATGGGGCACCTATATTGGATGGTCGCGTTTGCGCAAGCGTTCTCTAACCAAGCAGGCATATGGATTACCCGAGAAGGCCCAGGCGCAAACAGTTGCCCTAATGTCGCAAACAAGCCATCAGGAAGCCGCCAACCGGGAATCGAAAGCATGGGAGGTTTCCACTGCACAAGCTCGCAGGGTGCCACATTTCGGCGATCTTCCTGTACGGGTTTTGGTGGCGGGAAACTGGCCAAAGATCATGTTGCCTAGCTGGCTGGAAATGCAGAACGAACTCTCTCATCTTTCCAACTGCGGCACGATGAAAGTGATAGGTGATGCTGATCATGTGGGCATTCTTATGAGTGAACATGCCCGCCATAGCGTTACAGAAATTCGCGAGATTTTAGCGCTTCTCGAGGAAGAAAAAAAGCACGCGGCACACGATCAACCGGAAACGAACACCGAAACTGTTTAGCGAAGGCTTCGTTGACTTATACCAGCAAACTCGCCACGCTATTTCTCGATAGATTTCAACTAGGCTACCAGCATGGATGATTTAGCCCGACTACAAAAACCGGAATGGTCAGAGGGCACATGCGCTTGTGGCGCAGTGCAGTTTGCCATCAAGCATCCAGCACGCTGGGCTTGGCATGACCATTCAAAGAAAAGCCGACATATCCATGGGGCGCCATGCGCAACTTACGTTGGCACGTGGCGAAAAAGATTTCGGTTCGATAAGGGGGAAGAAAGTCTTTTGCAATGGCGTGATGATGATAACGGTGTGACACGCCGTTTTTGCGGTGTGTGCGGAACACCGGTTCTATATGAACGAGATAAATCACCACACATGATTAATATTCCTCGGGCATTATTCTTAGAAGAGGTTGGACGCGAGCCCCGCTATCATGGTAGTTATCGGGAAATACCAGACTGGGCATATCTTGGCGAGAAAGTCTCGCCGCTGAAGGATTACCCAAGTTTTATGTATGAGCGGCCACGCAAGAAAACACGTCAAACGCATGACACGATGTTTGATTTTGATGAGCCCTCCTAGTTGGAGTTCCTATCCATGAAATGTCTTATCTCTTTTTTTGTCATACTCTTTTTTTCCTCCATTACAGCACAAGCAGACTATCGCGAAGCTGCAGACTACAGCGCAGACAACAAGGGTGTTTCGATGGTGGTCCTTAAAGCCGGACAATTGGTGTTTGAAGATTATCCAGGTCGTGGTGGACAAAACAAAGCGTGGGAATTAGCCAGTGGCACCAAAAGTTTTTGCGCGGTCATCGCTGCTGCCGCCGTCCAAGACGGTATTTTGACGCTCGATGAAAAGGTCGCCGAAACAATAAGTGAATGGAAGCACGATTCCAAAAAAAGCAAAATTACAATACGTCAACTCCTATCCATCACTAGCGGTTTGAAACCCAATGATGTTGGACGCGTTCCAACCTATGCCAAAGCTATTGAAACGCCCGCGATTGTTGAACCCGGAACGAAATTTGATTATGGCCCAACGACGTTTCAAGTGTTTGGCGAGGTTATGCGGCGTAAACTAGAAGGCCAATACCCTGATGTGGCTGCCTACCTTCAAGCGCGTGTTCTTGATCAAATTGGAGTCACTCCAGCTGAATGGACAAGGGGAAAAGATGGGTATCCGCGTCTTTCAATGGGTGTCGATTTGACAGCACGGAACTGGGCAACCTTTGGAGAATTTGTGAGACGAGACGGTGAATGGAACGGTACGCAGTTAATAGATGCCGAAACACTGGGTGAGACTATGATTGGCAGTAAAGTCAATCGCGTTTATGGACTTTCCTGGTGGCTCAACAAAAAACCTTCGCTAAAAAACCTACGCACCTCCAAAACCATGAGACGGGCTACCGATCTTTACACCAATCGAAAAGAGGCGCGTAAACTCCCTTCCGATATGTACATGGCTGGGGGTGCTGGCTTTCAACGGCTGTATATTATTCCCTCAATGGACCTTATAATTGTACGCCAATCGGGGGCGATATTTGGCCCTCGATCGGGCAAGAACTTCTCTGATGTCGCTTTTCTAAGCCTTGCACTCGATATAAAGTGACGCTGGGCCGTCTAACCAATCGCCCACGCGGGATTTTAACCATGGGAAATACCTTTGACGCAATCATAATCGGTGCAGGCATTGTCGGTTGTTCGATCTCTCACGCTTTATCGCGCAATGGATTAAAGACCCTAAATGTCGACCCGTTGCCTGCTGCTGGATACGGTTCTACCAGCCATTCATCAGCCATCGTGAGGCCATTTTATTCTCATGCCCAAGCTTGCGCGCTTGCTCATGAAGCGCGGGGTCGTTGGCTCAATTGGCAAGAGTTTCTTGAGTGTCATGATGAACGTGGCTTCGCTCATTACAACGAATGCGGGATGATTACCCTTCTCACTGAAGGCCAAGAAAATCAGTTTGAGGCGACCTGTGCTGCAATGAAAGAGGCGGGAGTAGATTTCGCAATGTTGCAGGAAGCTGACCTGAAGAAACGTTTGCCTAATATGTCATACCAGTCTTTTGGTCCGCCAACCCGCATTACAGAAGCAGGTTTCGGTGAAGCAAATGGAGGGAAAATTATTGGTGGCATTTATGTCCCCGCCGCCGGTTTTGTTAACGACCCCCAACTCGCGACACACAATCTACAAATGGCAGCAATTGAAGAAGGTGCGCAATTTTTATTTGGCGTTACCGTTGAAAGTATTTTGAAAGAACGAGATCGCGTTTCCGGCGTGACTCTCTCAAGCAACGCGGAGATCTCCGCACCGATTGTGATCAATGCTGCCGGGCCACATTCTCATGTGATCAATGAATTGGCCGGCGTAGTCGGGACGATGCAGGTGTCGACCCAGGCTATGCGTCATGAAGTCGTTTATCTTTCATCACCACCAGATTTTGGAACTGAGGACGCCAGAAGCGTTATCATGGATTCAGATAGCGGCGTCTACATGCGCCCCGACGGTGCGGATATTTTGATTGGGTCTTTAGATCCAGAGTGCGATGCGCAAGATTGGGCAGATCCAAACGACTATAACGATACCTTCACAGAGCAATGGACCAATCAAGCCTGGCGAGCGGGACAGCGCTTGCCACAACTTGAAATCTCAAACCAAGCGCGTGGAACTGTCGGCCTCTACGATGTGTCTGATGATTGGATTCCAATCTATGACAAATCTGACCTTGCTGGTTTTTACATGGCTATCGGGACGAGTGGCAACCAATTTAAAAATGCGCCAATGATCGGTGACCTGATGGCGGAAATTATTATGGCCTGCGAAGGTGGAAAGGATCACGATCAAATACCAGCGACTTTGTTGTTGCCTGAAGCCGGTCTAGAAATCGATCTCTTCTATTATTCCAGGAATCGGACCATCCAGGAAACGAACAATGTTCTCGCATAATTGTCCCCTCCCCTGAGTATTCACCATGGGAAGCGCCTTTAAAACTGATCCTTCCCGAATGAAGAATATGGTGATATTGTCGACTTTAAAGGCCGATGGGTAAACGGCCTGTCTCTCAATGAATTCAAACGTCGCGGTATGCGCTCCCCTTGTATTTAGTGTTGTCAGTCCTCCGGGAGACTTCGCGAGAAAGGCGCACATTATGTTTCGGCATCTTCGTCCCCCCTTGAGCTTATTTTCAGCTCTTTCCTTCATACTCACACTGGTTGTCCTCCATACCCCCGCCTGGTCGGACGAGACATGTCAGTCGCCCTATATGGCAAAAATCACGGGTGTAGAGGAATTCGTCTATGTCTGGACTTTAGGCGCCGAAGGTGTCGGCGATGGTTCAGATAAACTGGTGACGGTAGATGTTAGAGAGGATTCTGAAACCTTTGGTCAGGTCATCGCCTCTGTTTCTGTTGGTGGGCGACACGAAGCGCACCACGGCGGATTAACAGATGATCGCCGATATTTCTGGGTCGGCGGACTCGATGATAGCCAAATCTACATTTTTGATATTTACAGCGACCCCGCAAATCCGCGCCTCCATACTACAATTCATGACTTTGAAGCCGCCAGCGGTGGTGCTGTAGGACCTCATGTCTACTATGCCTTGCCGGGCCGCATGATGATCGCGTCATTGTCTAACAGTACAGACAAAGGTGGCCAAGCCGCTATTGTTGAATACACAAATTCTGGATCCTATATCTCAACCCATTGGATTCCGAATGCTGCGACAAGCACTATTCCGGGTGCTGAGTTTGCCGATGGTTATGGCTATGACGCTCGTGTTCTCCCGCGTAAAAATGTGATGTTGTCGTCATCCTTTACTGGCCATAACAATTATATGCGCGACCTCGAAGACCTCATGAGCGATGACGAAGCTATGGCAAATTTTGGCAATAGCATGGTTCTTTGGAACCTGCATACGCGTCAACCGTTGAAAGCTTTTTCTACACCAGGCGCGCCGCTTGAAATCAGATGGGCTATTCAAGACGATCATAATTACGCCTTCACGACAACCGCGCTGACCAGCAAGATCTGGCTTGTCTATGAGGACGATCAGGGAGAATGGCAAGCCGACGCTGTTGCCGACATTGGTAACGCAGCTGATATTCCATTGCCGGTCGACATTAGCCTATCATCCGATGACAACTTCCTCTGGGTCGACACTTTTATGGATGGAATGGCGCGCCTATTTGACGTATCCGACCCGCACAATCCCAAACAGGTTTTTGAAAAGAAGATCGGCGCCCAAGTGAATATGGTGTCGCAAAGCTGGGATGGAAAACGGGTTTATTTCACCAGCTCGCTCCTTGCCAATTGGGACAAAAAGGGTGCCGACAATGAGCAATATCTTAAAGCCTATACATGGAATGGCGAGGCACTGGTCGATCGCTTTGAAATCGACTTCTGGGCAGCCGGCCTTGGGCGCCCACACGTCATGCGCTTTGGTAGCCGTGCGCTTTATGGAATGTAAGACGGTCTCTGAAACAGGAGAGTTTTCATGAGTGAGAGCACAACAAGCAAAACAACTGTTGAGAAAATCTCGGCAGAAACCTGGGTGGGCGTCGAGTTACTGATTGTTTGTCTCACTCTCGTTTTCTTTTTGGTTCAAAATGGCATGGGGACACCGTCTCAAGATCCTATGACCGCTTCGAACCCCAGCGTTGTCGATACGCCTGAAGAAATGGACATGGCGGAAGCCATGCCAGCAACATCGTATGATTTCACGGCCCCACCGCCTGATAGTTATTCATTGCCCATTATCCAAACCGCATCAGACGGTCAGGTTCTTGATGAATCGGGAGCAGCACATTCCCTCAGAGAAATGATGAACGGTCAGATCACCATCCTAAGCTTCATTTACACCCGTTGTGATGATGAAATGGGGTGTCCGATGTCAACCATGGTCCTTCATGACATCCGGAACGCCACCGCGGAAAGGCCGGATCTGGCAGACAATCTTCAACTAATCAGCCTCAGTTTTGATCCCGCCCATGACACTCCAGAAGTGATGGCGGATTTCAAACCAGGGGACGTTGAAGGCCATGCCGCGCAATGGCGCTTCCTGACAACACGGGATGAAAGCGACCTTGCGCCAATCCTGACCGGTTATGGCCAAAGCATCAACCGGAAGCTAAGCGATGATATGAGTGAGAGCGGCAAAATCTTCCATCTGCTTCGGGTTTATTTGATCGACAAAACCGGACAAGTTCGAAATATCTATGGCCTCGGTTTTCTCGACCCAAGATTGCTTCTCGCCGACGTCGAAACATTATTGCTGGAAGAAAACTAGACGCATATTGCAGCACTAGTGACGCAAGGATTCCGAACTCGCGGTCTTGGGATTTGTATCCCTAATCTCGACATCAAATTGCAGGCGTGCTTTCAGAGCTGCAAAGAAAAATATCCAGCACGAACGACAATTGAGAACCAACGGCATTCTTAACCCAGGTTCGTCAACCATCGCCCATTGACGTAGATGAACAAGCGATCCGTCTCCTGACGGCTGGATCGTTACTGTCACATTTGAATCGTCACCAAAGGTAAATGTGCAACAGACCTGAGGGTCAATTGTCAAAAACTTCCCGGTCAGTGACCAATCGTGAAACCCCTTCCATGCATAGGTATCACCCTCAGAAACAATCTCATTAGGTTTTCTGTTTTCTCCCTCGGGGTTTTTGATCTCGATTTGCCTAATGAAAAATGACTCAAGCCCTGCTTTTGTTGACCACGCCTGAAAGACCTTTTCAGGTGCTGCGTCGACTTGGCAAAAGATATCAAATACCGTCCAATCTATGGTTCTGTCTTCACCATCGGGGCGATAGGGCAGGCTTAAACTCCCAGCCGTCTCTTCTGATCGATCCCTGAGGTCATGGCAGTGACAGACGACAGATTTCCAATTCATCATGTAAAACATCCACCATCCGCGGAAATTTACATGGACGTGCCATTGGTCTTCCTCGGTATTCGCCAGACCAAAGTGAGACAATGATACGAGCGTACGGTCTTTCGCTTCGCTCAATGTTATGCGCACCCATCCGACGTCACCAAACGAAAACAAGATGAACTTGTCTTCTTCGAAGTTCAAAATCTCGCCGGAGGTTTCGTTTCCAGTAAAGAATTTCCAGCTAAATCGATCGCCAATATCGAGGGCTGCCTTGTGGTTTTTCTTCCGTCCATCAGGCCACATGTTGTCAGCAGCGGATACCAGGAAACGTTCAAACCCCTCCCCGGTTCTCAAAAATTCAAATGTTTTTTCCACATCCGCATCGAAATACATGTCGATCTTGATTTCAGACCAATCGAAGGCTTGAGGCTCTACTTTAAAAAGCTTGCTGAGGGCATTGAGCGCGCGATGCCATCCAGCCTCATGACGGCCGTAGGCACCCGGTGTTGCATTTTCCAACTCATCATGGGTCAGACGAAGAAGCGTTGCATCGCCTTTTTTTTCGATTTCGAAAGTGACAATCGTTTGACAACCGATGTCATCGGCATTCCATGAGTAAGAAAGGCGTTTTTGATGAACAACTTCTTGCACTTCGCAAAAGATCCTACCGTCCCAATTGCCAGAGGGCGGACAATCGAAAGTAAAACGATGACCTTCCTCTGGCGATAAATCACTCGGCATCAACCATTGTTCAACCTGGCTGGGTTCCGTCAAAAAATCCCAGACTTTATCGACTGGTGCTTCCAGCAATATTTCTCTATTTATCCCAGACATTTAGTCCTCCACCACTTTTTTCAATGAGGCCAGTTTTTGATCCCAGAACACTTCGTATTGATTGACCCAATCAGCAATGGGCTTGAGCGTCGAAGGGTTCATTCGGTGTTGCCGTTCACGTCCCACGGTCTGAACAGAAACGATGTCGCATTCGCGCAGGACTTTGAGGTGCTTGCTCACCGCTGGACGGCTAATATCGAAATGTGCCGCCACATCGTTTACCGAACGTGGCGCTTCCATAAGAAGCGCGATCATGCGCCGGCGTTGAGGGTCCGCAACAGCTTCAAAAACATCCATCTCGATATCCTAATACGTAACTTATTGGTTACACTTTATATGTAACTTTATGGTTACAT
>JAJFIN010000224.1 GCA_021774955.1 Alphaproteobacteria bacterium
AGGATTTGGTTGAACGCCTTAGCCGCGATTGTCGCGGCAAGGCCGCGTCCAATACCAGCGAGACCGCCCGCAGCCGCAGCCATCCTGAGCCCTTCCGATGCCGCCGCACCCTTGGGCGTTTCGTAGACTACGTGCTTGCCAAATTTGTACTTCTTGAGGGCGGACTCTTCGGGCGCATCAAGATCGACAATGAAGAAGAGTTTGAAGGTCACGTTGCCGGTCATGCCGGACTTCTGACTGCGGCGCAGTTTCAGTTTCATGAGGGCCCCCGCTTTATGGCAATACCACCTCAACACGTCGTTAAATTACGAACTAGGCAAATAATTGCAATACTCAAATATCACCTGCCGTCAAGGTTGTAGCGCTGAATGGTCGTGACGGGGTGCCGTTTATCATCAGTTTCAGATAGATGTCGCGGTTGGGAAGATTGAGAAGATCGATGCGGTCGAAGGTTGGCTCGAACTCGCGCGCGATCAGTCCCGCATCGTGCGCGCCGAGGCGAAAAGAGATGAGCGTCCCCGCGTTGCCGAGAACTGCATGGTGGATATCGGGATCAAGTTGATGCAGATATTGGTGCGCGAGGATCGCACCGACGCCAAACTTGCGAAGCTCCGAGAGCATGTCCGCGAGCGCCAGTGTGGTGAAGTTCTGGAACTCATCGGCGTAGATGAAAAAAGGCTGCCGTTCGGCTTCGCCGACATTGGCACGGCTGAAGGCTGCGAGCCCGAGAGAGGTCACAAGCAATCCGCCAAGCAGCGCCGAAGAGTCCGCACCAATCTTGCCCTTGGAGAGATTGACGAGCAGCACCTTCCCCTCGTCCATAATGGTCCTGAGCCGCAACTGGCCATCGCTGCGGGTGAGGATGTGCCGCATTGTGGGATCGGCGAGAAATGCGCCAACTTTGTTTTGGATCGGAGCGATGCCATCGGCCTGATATCGGAAGGAGTATTTAGGAAACTCCGAGCGCCAGAATTTCCTAACCTGTTCGTTTTCGATATGACTCAGGGCGGTCTGCCGAAAACTCTTGTCCGTGAGCAGCAAGAGGATATCTGACAATGTGGCCGACGGTTGATCCAGGAGCGCCAGCAGTGCGTTGCGCAGGATGTGCTCCATACGCGCACCCCACGCGTCGTTCCACATCTTCTTGAAGACATCGAGAATGCCTGAGGCCACGAGCGGGCGTAGTCCGGCGCTCACGCGAGCAAGCGGGTTGTATCCGAAAGGCTGCGAGGCATTAGGCACATTGAGATAGATGGTATCGGCTTCGCGTTGCGCCGGTATGCGCGCCGCAAGGCGTTCGACAAAGTCACCGTGTGGATCGATCAAGGCGCATCCCCGCCACTCTGCGATGTCTTGGCTGATGAGCGTCTCAAGAAGCGTTGTTTTGCCAGCGCCGGTCTTGCCGATCACGTACGTGTGTGACAGCCGGTCCGCCAGCTTGATACCGATGGCTCGAAATGGTCGGCGATGGTTGCTGTGTGCGAAGTATGAAATTTTCCACTTCTCATTGCTCATATTGCAAAGAGTGCCAGTTCTTTGACAGAAACGAAGACATGCGAATTTGCCGCCATGGCAAATCTCAGGGTCTTTGCAAGCGAACTCTAACCGGTGGCAAGGGATGAGATGGACACGGTCCTCGGTGTTGTTCGCCAGCGCTGAATGGTCAGCGTTGGCACGGCATCACGGAGGATCATCATGGATGATATTGCCCAACAGGATCGCTCAACCACTATCGCGAAATTGAATGATCGCTTCAGGACGACATTCGTCGGCGGAAGCGTCCTCGTGACCGCTGGTTTACAGGGTCTTGGACCAGTGTTCATCGCCACGGCGCTGGCCACGGTCCGCGCTTTCAGCGAGTTCACCAATGACAACGATCCCTATGGCCAACACGATTTCGGGGCACTGATGGTCGAGAACCAGAAGCTCCTCTGGAAGATCGGCTGCTACGACCCATCCATGGAATATGGATCGGAAGACCCAAGTGACCCCTAGGTCGCGCGCCGTGTGTTCACAATCATGTTGGCGGAGGAGTATTGATCCGGCTCACACACTTACCCCGCAAATCGCGCAGGGCTTCTTTCCTACGCCATTTTCAAATGTGCCATGGCGGCACTTTTCCGGGTCTTACGCTCTGCGCTGGAATTAAGAGAATCTATCCAGCACTCGATCTTTTAAGTGCTCGGATTGTCAATCTCAACATGGGAGAAAAAACCACGACGAATGTCACGAAACCGAGTATCGTGTTTATATGGTCGATAATCACGACGACAGTAATGATGTCTTCTGGACTCAAATCGGAGCAGCCTTCGCGCGTTGCCACTCGATGGTCGACTGGCTCTGCGGAGATTTTGCGCAGGAGAGGAAAGAGGCGGCGATTAGGTGAACCATAACACTGCCGGTCTCGCAAGAGATCGGCATTACCTTTTCGGTGGATCCTTTAGGCTGGGCGCTTCGGCTAGAAGTCGCGTGTATGGTAAAATTAATCAGGAGTACATTCGTTCATTTCATAAATTTTGGGGAGGGAAACATACCCCAGATCGAGGTTCGATTGGGGAGAAATTTGTTTTTTGACTACAACATTATTGATGACAATGAAGATGATTTCCTTGGTTACGTGGCAGGCAGACCGGCTGGGATTCCGATGTCACCGCATTCATCGCTTGACGAGCAGACACCCGATCAGGATTACTTCGACGCTCTGCAACCGGTCCTCGGTCGCGGCATAACAGGGTCTGAAATCGACTTATCCGCAGTCCGAAATCTGTTCAAACAAATCGACCCACCTCTCATGTTAGTATTAGTATTCATGTTAAAATATCAAATATGAGAGAACGAACTCAGGAGGGAGGAGAGATGTCTATAGTCGCGATAATTACCGGATATTCTTCAGGATTAGGCTACAGCATCTCTGAAGAATTATTGAAACGAGGCTGGACAATTGTTGGGGTGGCGCGGCAAAGAAAGCCAGAGAATCTGCAAAAAGCGTATCCTGGTAAGGTTTACCACATAGCAGGGTCTGTCTTTGATGATGACACTGCGAACAACGCCTTCGCCGAAGCAACCAAACATGGTGGCGCTCGCTTGGTCGTAAACTGTGCTGGCGAGGGCTGTTTTGGTGATGTCGGATCATATTCAGCATCTGATGTGATGAAAGCAATCGAAGGCAATTTAGCAGGATTAATAGTGTTCTCGGATCGTGCGATCAGTCACATGCAGGATGGGGGAGGGAATATCGTCAACATAATGTCGACGGCGGCTAAAAAACACCGCATTTCAGAATCTGTTTATACTGCAGTAAAGTGGGGCGCTAAAGCTTATACAAGAACCATTCGAGATGCAGTTAAGAGCAAGAAATTAGATATTCGCGTCTTCGAAGTTTACCCCTGCGGCATGAAGACACCGTTTTGGAGTTCAGCTACCCGGCCTGTGTCTGATGGTTTGGCATTTCCCGAAACTGAACCTATCGCAAGAGCAATTGTTGAGGCAGTCCTTGCAAATGAATCGTCGTATCAACAAGAACTGACATTTGAACGATCCTGAGTTCTTAGGCAACGCATTCATAAAGGATTTTGCGATGGCCATGGAAAGCGGGTCAGCGGCCGAGATTTTAGCGCGAGCGCTGGTTGAGGATCGTCTCGTCGCGCTTGTAGGTTCTGCGACATCCGCACGCCATCAAGACCCGAAGGGACGGGTACACGATGGTCTCCCAACTGCGAATGAATTGGTTGAAATCGCCAGTAATCAGTTTGGCTACGTGTCGAGCGAGGAGAGTTTTAATAGGACATTCGATCTAATCCATGATCGTGAGGGCCGCTCAGCGGTCGAGGAATTCCTGTTGCGATATTACAAAGTGCCGGAATCCTTCGAAGTGCCGCCGAGTCATAAATTTCTCGCTTGGCTTCCCTTCTCTATCTACATAACCTCAAACTATGATCAATTCCTATAACGGGCATTGGAGAA
>JAJFIN010000225.1 GCA_021774955.1 Alphaproteobacteria bacterium
CCTCAGAAACGATGGCCGCATGCAGTGCGCAATTCGTCCACGGACAAGATCAAGAGGCGACCGGCACGGATGGATAAATCGGGCTCTCAAGTAATATTCGATTTCTTTTCGGGTGTAATCCATCTCCCAGACTGGCTTGCCTTGGGCATGACCCATGTCGTGCTTATTCTGGCATTACTCGTATGTATTCTGGTCTCACTTGCGTTTCTGCTGTTAGCGGATCGAAAAATTTGGGCTGCGGTCATGATGCGCCGTGGTCCAAACGTCGTCGGACCCTTTGGGTTACTTCAGTCTTTTGCCGACTTTTTTAAGTTCATATTTAAGGAAGTCATTATCCCTGCCGGGGCTAACAAGGGCGTCTTTTTATTGGCCCCTGTACTGACTTTTACACTGGCTGCAGCAACTTGGGCCGTTGTACCCGTCGCACCCGGCTGGGTCATCGCCGACATAAACCTCGGCATACTTTATATCTTCGCGATGTCGTCACTGGGCGTTTACGGCATCATCATGGGTGGCTGGGCGTCGAATTCAAAATACCCATTCCTTGGCGGTCTTCGTTCTGCAGCACAAATGGTGTCCTATGAAGTCTCAATCGGTTTTGTATTGATCACGGTGCTTCTTGTGGTCGGATCGCTCAACCTACAAGACATTGTTAACGCACAATCGAACTGGTCATTGTGGTTCACACCGCTATTTCCCATGTTCGTGGTATTCTTCATTTCGGCTCTCGCTGAAACCAATCGCCCGCCATTCGATTTGCCGGAAGCAGAGTCGGAACTTGTCGCTGGCTATCAAGTCGAATATTCATCGACCGCATATCTGCTGTTCATGATCGGCGAATATATGAACATCGTGCTCATGTGCGCCATGACGGTTATTTTATTCATGGGCGGTTGGTTGCCTCCCCTCAGACCTTTTGGTTTGGAATTTCTTTACGTCGTTCCACCAGTGCTCTGGTTCATCCTTAAAGTTTGCTTTGTTTTCTTCATGTTCGCCATGGTCAAAGTAATCGTCCCACGATACCGATATGACCAATTAATGCGCTTGGGATGGAAAGTGTTTTTGCCTTTGTCATTGTTGTGGGTCGTAGGGACTTCTGCGGCAGTTGTTTATTTTCCAGGCATGTTTCCGCTGGTCAGATAGAAAAGATGAAAAGGATGGGAAGATAATTTAATGGCGCAAGTAATGAGAACAATGAAAGCATTCTTATTGCTCGATTTCGTGACAGCCTTCAGGCTCGCCATGCGCTATTTCTTCGCGCCAAAACTGACGATCAATTACCCTTATGAAAAGGGACCATTGTCACCGCGCTTTCGTGGCGAGCACGCTTTGCGCCGTTATCCCAATGGCGAAGAACGCTGTATTGCCTGCAAACTTTGCGAAGCGATTTGCCCGGCTCAGGCGATCACCATCGAAGCAGAGCCGCGCGATGACGGAAGCCGAAGAACAACGCGCTACGACATCGATATGACCAAATGTATCTATTGTGGGTTTTGCCAGGAGGCATGTCCTGTCGATGCCATTGTTGAAGGTCCGAATTTTGAATATTCAACCGAGACCCGTGAAGAGCTGATGTATTCCAAGGAACGTTTGCTTGAAAACGGCGATCGCTGGGAACAAGAAATAGCAAAAAATTTGGAACTCGATGCGCCTTATCGATAGGGCTTTAGTGTCGCAATCTGTGCGACGAAACGAAGGACAGGATTAAACAGGATGATTGCGCAGGCACTGGCATTCTATCTATTTGCAGGGATTGCTGTCATCGCAGGGTTTATGGTCATCTCTGCACGCAATCCTGTGCATTCTGTCTTGTTTTTGATCCTCGCCTTTTTCAACGCTGCCGGCCTGTTCATTCTTCTTGGCGCAGAGTTCCTCGGCCTCTTGATGGTTGTTGTTTATGTCGGCGCAGTCGCGGTGTTGTTTCTGTTTGTTGTGATGATGCTCGACATTGATTTTGTAGAGCTCCGACAGGGCTTTCGGGATTACCTTCACATCGGCGTGCCAATCACAATTGTGGTTTTGCTGGAGTTGATTTTTGCAGTCGCTGTCAGCGCCGTGTCCAGCGATGCCGTCAATTCAGCAGTCAATCCCATTCCGCCTGTTGAAGAAGTATCCAACATGCGCGCTATCGGTCATCTCCTTTACACCGATTATTTTCTTCTTTTTCAATTGGCGGGAATGATCCTGCTCGTGGCCATGATTGGAGCGATTGTTCTGACCCATCGCCGCCGCGATGGTGTCAGACGTCAGAACATCTATGAGCAAGTGACCCGTGCTCCCGCAGACTCAATTGAAGTAAGAGACGTAAAACCCGGTCAGGGCATCTAGGAAATCGAACGAGAAATATGATGACAATTGGTCTGGGACATTATCTGACGGTGGCGGCGATCCTGTTTACGCTTGGGATTTTCGGGATCTTTATCAACCGCAAAAACGTCATCATTATTTTGATGTCTATCGAACTGATGCTTTTGGCCGTCAATATCAATCTCGTTGCCTTTTCAAGCTTCCACGGTGATCTCGTCGGACAAATATTCGCACTCTTTGTATTAACGGTGGCCGCCGCTGAAGCAGCGATTGGCCTCGCCATTCTCGTCGTTTACTTCCGTAACCGTGGCAACATCGCGGTCGAAGACATCAACTTGATGAAAGGGTAAGGCAGCCAATCATGCTGATGTATAAACTCATTGTTTTTCTGCCATTGTTCGGGGCGCTGTTTGCGATGCCTGCCGCGCGCATTGGTGGCGCAAAGGCGGCCGAATATTTGACCTGTACCGCCATGGTCATTGCCGCAATCCTATCTTGTTTCACCTTTTGGGATGCCATGCAGGCCCACGGCGAATTGTCCGTGGTCGTGCCCTTATTCACGTGGATTAAGTCCGGGGCTTTTACCGCTGAATGGGCGTTAAAAATCGATACACTGACCGCAGTCATGTTGGTCGTGGTCAACGGTGTTTCATGTTTGGTGCATATTTATTCAATCGGTTATATGCACAACGATCCGCATCGACCACGTTTCTTTGCGTACCTCTCGCTCTTCACTTTCGCCATGTTGATGCTGGTGACTGCGAGTAACTTCATCCAGATGTTCTTCGGCTGGGAGGGTGTTGGCCTAGCCTCCTACCTCCTCATCGGTTTTTGGTATCACAAAGAAAGCGCCAACGCCGCCTCGATCAAAGCCTTTGTCGTCAACCGCGTTGGCGATTTTGGATTTGCGCTTGGCATCTTTACCGTCTTTGTCATCTTCGGCTCGGTCAATTTCGACAAAGTGTTCTCGATGGCCTTGAGCATGGCCGAAGAGGGCGTGC
>JAJFIN010000226.1 GCA_021774955.1 Alphaproteobacteria bacterium
CAGAATCAAGAGTTAACTCCAAGGGGTTATCAAAATTTGAGGGTGAGGCTAATAGCTCCTGGTTGAACGACTGTTCAACTCCAGAAATTCCACGATTGTCGATGTCAACATATCCAACCACGTGACTTATGAGAGATCCCGTCGGGTAGACCCGCTTTATGTCTTCCTTAAAGATAAGCCCAGGCAATCCCAGTTCGAAAACATCTGCGTGCTGGCTTGGTGTTAGATGGCGAACCAGTGAGATATCTCGTTGACCAGATTTCAGATAGCGTAGAACGCGGTTACGATTTAAAGTTGGTATTTTCCCAATCAATGCATCAGTAGTTTGCTCAGCATCAAGAATAAATCTAGTGTCCGCAGACAGCGATATTGTCTTTAGATCGGTTGCGATCAGGCGACCATTTCGATCAACGATATCACGCCGTGGCTTAGCTGTATCTGCTTGAGCAAGCACCACATGACTTCTACTCAAATCAGGATCTGGGGACAAGGCCAGTTGGAAAAGTCGGCCACCGAGCGTTAAAAAACACAATGCAAAAAGACCAGCAATGGCAAAGATACGAATTCGGCGGGCCTCAAGCTCTTGATGCTCAGAACCACGCGCGTACCTCAAATCGCTTGAACTCGAACGGCTTCCCCTTCCAATTCCTGAGGGTATATGAACTTGTGATTTTGCTCTTGCTTCCATCAGTTCAACTCTTGTCGCGGATCTTCGACAAATGAAATCAGGCCTATCGGCTTGCGACGCACCGCTGCCCGAAGACCTCTTTCACTTGATATTTCCCGGTCTGAAAGCGTAAATCCTAAATACGGCACCTCATCAATCGCGGCAATTTGACTCGCGCTCATTTGCGCAAGATCAAGATAATCCGTAGCGTGAGTTTCTAGATAAGTCGGTCGATTGAGGTGACCCCACTCTGCATTCAATACCTTAATGGCTTCAATCTCCCATGTTATTTCGGTATCCAGAGATTTAAGTTCCTTATACGCTTGCTCGGTATCAATTTTAACTCCGTACAATCCGAAGCAGAGTACAACAAATGCCGCAACAACAATGGGTACCAACACTTTAGCCATGGTTGATTTTCTCCCCGCTATCGTACCAATCGACAGACCGGTTGTGTGCTTCTGACCAGGGTGCTGCAGTCGTGCGTTCGGCCGCGCGAAGGCGCGCTGAACGCGCACGGGGATTTCGAGTCCGTTCCTGCTCACTTGCTTTAGTCGCTCGGGACCGCAGCAAACGGTATGTCGGTTGCGGCATATTTGATTCCGTTTCAGGAAGATGACGGGATTGACTGGCTATACGCCCAGAACGGGCCGCCATGAACCGTTTGACAATTCTGTCGTCAATTGACTGGAACGACACAACCGCTAATCTTCCTGTAGGGCACAACACCTTTTCTGATGCCGCCAACACGCGTCGAAGCTCGCCCACCTCGTCATTCAAGTAAATTCGAATAGCCTGAAAAGATTTTGTTGCTGGATGTGTGCGGTCTGAAGGTTTGCGGCCAATTACACGTTCAACAATACTGGCAAGCTCCAGTGTTCGTTCGATCTTTTTTTCTGTTCTCGCTGTAACGATCGCCTTAGCGATAGATCGAGATTTCCGCTCTTCCCCATAAATGTACAAGACGTTGGCCAAATCCTCTTCAGAAAGGTCATTGATAAGATCCGCTGCTGTCTGGCCTTCACCACTCATGCGCATATCTAGATCTGCATCGCGCGAAAACGAAAATCCGCGTTCCGTTTCATCGAGCTGCATAGACGAGACGCCCAAATCAAGGACAATACCGTCAACTTGCGCGACACCTCTGTCTTTCAGCAGGGCTTCTAAATCGCCAAACTTGCCACGAATGAGGGTAAGGCGACCGTGATAATTTTCGAGCAGGGCTTGTCCCAGTTCATGGGCACGAGGGTCTTGGTCAATTCCGACTACTTTGCAATCAGCCGCTTCAAGCAAAGCCTTAGAATAGCCGCCGGCGCCGAAAGTACCGTCGACATAGATCCCGCCATCTTTGGGCGCGACCACTTCAATGACCTCGGCAAGAAGAACAGAGACATGAGGCACATCGGTGCCTGATGATTTAGAGGTCACGTTCTGAATCCTTATCCAAAAGCGCCCTTACGACCTCTCCAAGTTTTTCTCTGTTTTCTCTCGCCACTTCGCGCATGTGTCGACGGTGAACCACATAGGCCACCGGGTTCCACAATTGGATCTTCGGTCCCATGCCGACAAACGTGACTTCATCTTCGATGCCGACTTCGGAAGCTAAGCTCTCAGGAATTTTGATCCGACCGTCATTGTCGATGACAAGGGTCTCTGCTTCTGCGAGCAGAGAGTGAGCCATCGCACCAGTTTCATCCACAAAAGGATTCATTGTGTTGATCGCTCTGTTATAGTGATCCATGTAGGACATCGGAAAACCGTCTAACGCCTCATCCGACAAGGACGGCATGCAAAAAATTTCGGTTTCGCCGACTTCTTTTAGGATGGCTCGAAACGCTGACGGAAAGGAAACACGCCCCTTTGCATCAATTTTATTTTGAACTGTGGACATGAATGGCTTCATGTGCACAAGCCTTCCGAAAATGGTTCTGATCCACGCTGTCAAACACGGATCAGAAACGTGTTGCCCTGGAGGATGGCTGGGAGGTTATGGGATATCACGGGCCATTCTGGTCGTCAACGGGAGGCACTTGCCAGAATCGGGAATCTGGGGTGTTTTTCACAAATTAGTTGGACTGCGGAGTGATTTAGTTTTTCTCAGCCAGAACAAGACGGGAACACATCGCGCGCTATAGAAGAAATGTTCGGGGCACCCATGACGAAAGTCATCAGGATTGAGACAGCTAACGAAAAGAAAGAGGTTTGTGCTTGCCTGATCGACTTGTTGCCGGAGTGGTTCGGTCAGGAGGAGGCCAACAAAAACTACATCGAAAATGCTGCCGGCCATGACGGATTTGGCGTTTTGGACACTCAAGGCGAACCACTCGGTTTTCTGTCACTGCGCTATCCTTTTCCGAACAATGCGGACATCTATTGGCTCGGTGTGGATCCCAGCAAGCACCGCCAAGGCATCGGGCAGCTATTGGTCGATCAAGCGAAGATGGAGGCAATCAAACGCGGCTGCCAAACAATGACCGTAGAAACCCTGGGATTTTCTGATTCAGATCCTCATTACGCCAAGACTCGCGAATTTTATCTGGCCCTTGGGTTCGCCCCGCTTTTCGAGCTCGAGCCCTATCAAGGAGGTCAGGCGATGGCCTACTTAGCGTGTTCATTAGAAAAAGCGCCAGACGGCCTGTAAGCCGGGTTTTGTCCCTTTCACAAAATGAAAGGCGACGACCATTCATCTGGGACGAATGTTACCATCCGCCTCGTGCGACCGACCCGGATGACAGCTCGAAAACATGCCATATGTCATCCCTATTTGGTCTTGCTCCCGGTGGGGTTTACCGTGCCGCCTTTGTTACCAAAGACGCGGTGCGCTCTTACCGCACCCTTTCACCCTTACCCAGCAACCAAACGATGACACCCTTTTACCGGTGGCATGGCTTGATCACTGGGCGGTTTACTTTCTGTGGCACTGTCCCTGAAGTCACCCTCGCCGGGCGTTACCCGGCACCGTGTTTTCGTGGAGCCCGGACTTTCCTCTCCCCAGCCCGAGAGCTAAAGAGCGGCCGTCCAGCCGTCTGGCTAAGTAGACATGGGGCATCTCAATCGCCCGGTCAAGACCGGTGGCTCTCACTGCGATTTGAGATAGGCATCGAGCAATTCCAGGGTTTCAGAATCCATGACACCGGACACGAGCGCCGGACGAAAGTGGCTTTGAAACGCCTCGATCACAGCCCGCGTTGGATCATCTATTTTACCAGTAATTTCAACGCCATACCCAAATCGTCTGAATTTCTCTTGAAAAGTCAAAATGTTATCCACAGAGGCGGAGATACCGGAATCAACCTCCAAGATAAATCGCCCAACCCCTTGCTCGGCCAAGCCTTTCCAATCGAACAATTCACCGGGGTCTTGTTTCCTTTGGGGAGCGACATCTGAGTGACCGAGAACCCGTTCCGGCGGGATCGGATGGCGCGATAAAATCCCCAAGGACAAATCTGCCACCGCCGCCATCTGCTTTATGGGGAACGGCCGGTAGCCGAATTCATGCCCCGGATTGACGATCTCGATCCCGATTGACCGCGCGTTGATATTGCTCTCACCGGCCCAGCTTGAGACGCCCGCGTGCCAGGCGCGCTTGGCTTCGTCGACCAGCTGAAACACCCGACCATCTTCTTCGACCATATAATGAGCGCTGACCTTGGCCGCTGGATCGCGCATCCGCTCGAGCGCCTCCGGCCCGGATTTCATGCCGGTATAATGCATCAGCAGAATATCGACGTCCTGACCGGCGGGCCTTTCATCGAAATTAGGCGACGGGGTTTGCGCGAGGGCGAGATCTTTCATGGGCGCCATGATACCCGATTTTCGTTAACGACCCTCGCTCTTTTCCGCCTCCGGCAAGAGTTCTTCCTCCAAATGCGATTGCCGGATTGAGATGATGAGGACGCCGGACAGCGTAATCAGCCCGCCTAAAAACATCCGCCAGCTTAATATGTCGCCGAGGAAGCTCACCGACAGTCCCGCTGTTATTACAGGCGTTAACAGCGACAAAGGGGCCGTAAGACTTGCTTCATATCTTTTAAGCAAATAGTACATGCCGGCATGGGCGACAAGGTTTGAGGCAAAGGCGGTAAAGACAATCGCCGGCCACACCCGCCAATCGGCGCCCGCGATCAGCGGCCACGGCGCACCCTCAAATCCGGCCGAAAAGACGAGCAGCACCGGCCACGAAAACATCGCGATCCAGGCCTGCATTTCGAACACCCCAAGGTCCCGGTATTTGCGCATCAGGATGGTCGACGCCGACCCAACCAGCGCCCC
>JAJFIN010000227.1 GCA_021774955.1 Alphaproteobacteria bacterium
CCGTTGCTGGCCAGCCGCCAACCAATCCCAAGGCCAACAATTCCAGCCCCGACAATAATGACAGAAGGTTTTGAGTTTGACGCCATTTCCGAAACTTCCTTCGCTGGTGCGATCCAGATCAGGTTCAATGGGTATGATCTCAGCCGAACAAAATCTTTCGGCACCCCAGTTCAATGAAGAAGAAGCCACGCGCACTCTCAGCTGTCAAGTGAGGGTTGAAATTGCGCGCAGTCTGTATGTGTTTAATGCTCAGTCACATCCATCAACCGATATTGCAACCCTTCGCGACTCAAATTATCGGCAATCTCGCCAATATGTCCTTCGTCTCGGGTTTCGACCATCACTTCGAGGGTCGTGTACTTTGCCGAAACATCAAGCGCCAGTCGCTGATGTGAAACCTCCAAAATACTCGCACCATTGGCGCCAATGATGTTGGTGACATTTGATAGTTGTCCAGGGACATCTGGAACCTCAACTTGCAATCGGCAAATCCGTCCATTGCGCATTAGTTCGCGCATAATGATGGTTGCGAGCAATCGTGGATCAATATTGCCACCCGTTAAAACAATTCCGGTTTTTTGACCCTTGAATTTGTCCGGATAAGCAAGAAGAGCCGCAAGACCCGCTGCCCCGGCTCCCTCGACAATCGTTTTCTCAATCTCCATGAGCAAATAAAGCGCTTGCTCCATCTGCGTTTCGCTCACGATCAAAATATCGTCGACAAGCTTTTCAACGATTTTCTTTGTCCGGCCACCGACGTTTTTGACCGCAATCCCCTCGGCTATTGTTGCACCCGAACAAACAGCATCTTCACCCGCCAAGGCTTTCGACATGGACGGATAGAGTTCAGGCTCAACACCGACGACATTTATCCCAGGTCTCAGTGCTTTGGCTGCTGTGGCGATACCCCCAATCAATCCACCGCCACCAACCGGCACGATTAGGACACCGAGATCTGGAACCACATCCAACATTTCAAGCGCAACTGTACCCTGCCCTGCAATCACCAAATCATCATCATAAGGATGAACAAAGGTATAACCCTCTTTAGCAACAAGAGCTTCCGCCTCAGCTTGAGCTTCGACGAGGGTATCGCCGACAAGAACGACCTCAGCCCCAAACCGTTGCGTCCCCCGCACTTTCACAAAAGGTGTATTGGCAGGCATAACAATTGTTGCTGGAATGCCCATCTTCTGCGCGTGATAAGCAACGGCTTGAGCATGATTGCCGGCCGACATCGCAACAACACCCTTGGCTTTTTCGGCATCATTCAGATGGGCCATTTTATTTAGCGCGCCACGCTCTTTAAACGCCGCAGTGAATTGCAAGTTTTCAAACTTTAAGTAGACATCAGCACCTGTGATCGAGGATAGCGTTTGTGATTTTAAAAACGGCGTCTCGACAACCGACCCTTTGATGGTTTCGGCAGCTCGTTTTATGTCCTCTAAAGTCACACTCATTTGATTACCCAATATCCGCCATGCCAGACTATTCTCTGCTGTATCTCAGATGTCCGGTTGATATTCCACAAATAGCGATATTTGTCGTTGAAAAAAACTATACCGGCTTTTGCAATCCCTGTCCCCACGTCATGCTTTTGCCAAATTCATGTCCAATAATCATCACACTCACCCAGATGGAGAAATTCAATGGCCAAATTTAGTCTGACAAGCGTTAGTACCGCCTTAGCTGTTGGCATCGTGGCAGTATCGGCAGCTATTCCTGCATCCGCAGAACATGAATCCATCGCAACGGACAAAGAACGACAATGCCTCTATGTGCGCAGTATCAACGGTTTCAATTCTATCGATGACGAGCACGTCATCTTTACCGTTGGCGCCAACAAGAAATACTTGGTCAGCACTTTTAACAAGTGCCACAATCTCGATTGGTCCGAACAGATTGCTATCAAATCGAGCGGTTCTTGGACCTGTTCTTATTCAGCCGACAAACTCATCTATAGCGATGGCATCAGCCACCGGACCTGTTTGATCTCAAACATCCAATTTGTTGAGTCGAGTGAACAGGCCCACAAAATTGCCGCCGCCAAGAAACAACACAAAGCTGAAGAGCGCGCCAAGCGGAAAGCCTCCAAGAACGCAGAGACTGATATCTAAGGTCGACGCGAATAGCGACTTTTTTTGTTTTTTCCCATAAGAACAGACGCCTGGTAAAACACGGCGCCAAGTCTGTTGCTTTTTTGTCAGCATGCCGCGCGAATTGAATAATCTTTAACCACTCGTCTTTTATTTAGGCAGAATCACAGCTATAAGCTTTCGCCAAGGTGCCCGGCATCTTTTTGTTTCAACTTCTATGGAGAGTATCGATGACTTCAGTATCTTTGATGACGATACCTCCCGGCACCCGTTAACTAGATGGTGGCCCGGAGGACAAGGTCCGGGCTTTCGCATCCACCCAAGCGGTTCAATCTACCGCACAAACGGGAACTCCCACTCCAAATTGGTTGCATTGTCGCGGACCGCCGTGAGCGGTTATGCGGACTATTCCGCTTCACGCGTTGTAACGATTTACATGAATTACATGGAGGCAGGTGGCGATATCCATCTGTGGGACTATGAAGTCGAACCAATACAAAAGGGCCCTAGGTTTTACCTGGAGCTACTGGAAAACCTACCCTCGATCGATGAGCGTGCTTGTGGTGTTGCTTCTGGCGATGATTGCTTGCGATGTCATGCTGCCGGTTTTCGCCGGACGATTGGCAGATTCTGTCGCCGTTTCAATGGGCGGCCAAGGACCTACGAGCGAACAAGTCCAAGTCGCCTTGATTGCGCTCGCCTTGCTTGTTGGAACAGAAGCGTTCTTCACGCTGTTTCATTACAACACCGACAAGATTTGGATCAATCTTGCCGCGCGCGTAATGAGCCAGCTAATCAAAGATGCTTTCTACCGTGTGCAACGGTTCAGTACGGATTGGCACGCCAACAATTTCGCTGGCGCGACGGTGAGAAAAATCACGCGCGGCATGTGGGCGTACGACGAGTTGGCTGACACCATCATATTGGGAATCTTGCCTTCAACCCTGATCATCATCGGTATGACCGTAATGATGAGCACGCAATGGCTCGAGATGGGATTGTTCTTGGCCGTATTTGTTATGATTTACATCACTGTAAACTATTACCTCGCCAGCTATTACTTGGCACCGGTCAACAGAGAATACAACAAGCGTGATACCAAGCTGGGCGCGACGCTTGCTGATTCAATAACATGCAATCAGGTCGTCAAAGCGTTCGGCGCCGAGATGCGCGAAGATGGAACGCTGGCTCGGGTCTCCGAAGATTGGTCACACCACGCCCGATTAAGCTGGGGCCGTTCAGTTCGAACCGGTCTCGTTCAGCAAATCATGCGGTTGATCATGCTGCTGGGCATGCTGTCACTCGGTCTGTTTTTTTGGGCCGGAACGCGGGCAACGCCGGGGCAAATTACGCTCGTTCTGACGACGTTTTTTGTTATCAGCGGATATTTACGACACGTCGGTATGCATATGCGAAACTTTCAAAAAGCCGTCAACGAAATGGAAGATATTGTAGGTTTCATGGAGCAACCACTGGGCGTTCTTGATCGGCCGCACGCTCAAGAATTTGAGGCTGGCAAAGGTGTCATTACTTTTGATGATGTGACTTTTCGTTACGATGGACAAACTAAGCCGTTATACCAAAGCTTTAGTTTGACTGTTCGTGCCGGTGAACGCATCGCGTTGGTCGGTCATTCTGGCAGTGGTAAGAGCACTTTCGTCAAACTGATCCAAAGGCTCTACGACATCAATTCTGGAGCCATCCGGATCGATGACCAAGATGTCTCTGAGGTGACCCAGGAAAGCCTACGCCAGGCAGTCGCATTGGTACCCCAAGAACCGGTGCTGTTTCACCGATCCCTCCAAGAAAACATCGCCTACGGACGAAATGATGCGACAATGGAGGAAATCATCGATGCGGCTAAACGTGCCCATGCCCATGATTTCATCTCCAACCTACCTGGTCAGTATGAAACTTTGGTAGGTGAACGCGGTATCAAATTGTCGGGAGGCGAGCGTCAACGTATCGCAATTGCGCGGGCGTTCCTTGCGGATTGCCCGATCTTGGTTCTAGATGAGGCCACATCGAGCTTGGATACGCATACCGAAGCGTTGATCCAAGAATCGATACGCGAGCTTATGGAAGGCCGAACGACCATTGTCATTGCACATCGGTTGTCGACCATAAAGTCTGTCGACCGCATTCTCGTGTTCAAGGAAGGCGCGATCTGCGAGGAAGGCACACACAACGAACTCATGGCCAAATCTCAAAGCCATTATCGAGCGTTGGTTCATGCTCAAGCTATGGAGATGAGTAGAACCGACGACACGCTGGATCTCGTTGGTTAAATTTGAGGGGCAAGCTTCGGCTTGCCCCTCCCTTTGTCTCACCTTAAAGTTTTCGCATGGCGAAGAAAGAAACGGCGCTTACTCCTTCTGCATGGATTACCCGATTTGCCCATCTGATATCTCCAGAAGGGCAAGTTCTCGACCTAGCTTGCGGAAGCGGTCGGCATACACGCTATCTGGTGGAACACGGGTATAAAGTTACCTGCATTGACCGCGATATTTCGAAACTAGGTGACCTACAACAACACGAAAGCATCGAGATCGTTCAAGCCGATCTTGAGGATGGACCATGGCCGCTCGCTGATCGCAAATTCAACGGCATCATTATAGCAAATTACCTGCACCGTCCGATCATGCCGCGCATCGCCAATGCCCTTAGTGATCAAGGCGTGTTAATCTACGAAACTTTTGCACAAGGTAACGAGAAATTCGGCCGCCCAAGCAATCCCGATTTCCTTCTAAAGCCGGGTGAGCTCTTGGAAGTCGTGCGAGGACATTTTCGTGTAATCGCTTTTGAAGAAGTCGCGGAAACCGAACCCAGGCCCGCTTGCCGTCAACGCATTTGTGCAATTCGCGTTTGACATTTCGGGCATTTTCGAAACATCGCTGAAGATTGACCAATTACGCTCAGCACACAAGGAGCGTGTTCATGTCAATCACCTGTTTCATTCGTTACGAAATCGATCCGTTTCAACGACAGGATTTTGAAACCTATGCCGAAAACTGGGGACGGATCATCCCTAAATGCGGGGGAAACCTGATTGGTTATTTCCTACCGCATGAAGGCACAAACAACATCGCGTTCGGTTTGGTCTCTTTTGAAAATTTAGCGGCCTACGAAGCGTATCGAAACCGTCTCAAAACCGATGAAGAGGGTCGTCAAAACTTTGAGTTTGCTCAGCAAAAAAAGTTTATCTTGAAAGAAGAGCGTACGTTTTTGGAAAACATCCCCTCCACACTGAACCAACATTTCCAAAAATAAGAGACATCCACAAAAAAAGCCGGGGACGCACCCCGGCTCATTTTCATTCTGAACGAATTGTTACGCGACTTCGAAAAGCCCGGCGGCACCCATACCCCCGCCAACACACATGGTGACAACAACATATTTTGCCCCGCGACGTTTTCCTTCGATGAGCGCATGGCCGGTCATACGCGCACCTGACATACCGTAAGGGTGGCCGATGGAAATCGCGCCGCCATTGACATTCAGATTTTCGTTGGGGATGCCAAGCTTGTCGCGGCAATAGATCACTTGGACCGCAAAGGCTTCATTGAGCTCCCACAGACCAATGTCGTCCATTTTCAATCCATTGCGTTCAAGCAATGCAGGAACCGCAAAGACCGGACCAATACCCATTTCGTCGGGCTCACATCCTGCGACGGCCATGCCGCGATAAATCCCGAGCGGATTCAAACCGCGCTTTTCTGCTTCTTTAGCTTCCATGACAACACAAGCGCTCGCCCCATCTGAGAGCTGCGAGGCATTGCCAGCGGTGATGCAATGACCCTCACCCATCACTGGCTTCAGACCTGCAAGCGATTCAGCAGTGGTGCCTGGACGATTGCCTTCATCTTTGTCGAGCGTAACTGAGTGAGTGCTCTCCTCGCCAGTTTCCTTGTTACGCACGATCATGTCCGCGGTTAGGGGAACAATCTCATCGTCGAACTTACCAGATTGTTGTCCGGCGGCCGTACGTTCCTGGCTCTGCGCTGAATATTCGTCTTGTGCCTCACGGCTAATGTCATAGCGTTTCGCGACAATCTCAGCTGTCTGCAACATCGGCATATGGATATTGGGATGCTTTTCCATCAATCGAGGGTCGGCCGCACGATGCAAATTCATGTGCTCATTCTGAACCAGGCTGATCGATTCAACACCACCCGCCACAACAACATTCATGTTGTCGCAAACAACTTGTTTTGCTGCTGTTGAAATTGTCATCAGGCCGGACGAACATTGCCGGTCGATGCTCATCCCGGAGACGGAAACCGGAAGTCCGCCTTGAAGCGCCACCAAGCGACCAATATTCGCCCCTTGAGACCCCTGTTGCAGCGCCGCACCAATGATACAATCGTCGACCTCCGCCGGATCAATGCGAGAGCGCTTAACCGCCGCTTCGACCGCGTGGCCCGCCAGCGATGGTGACTCCAGGTTGTTGAAAGCACCGCGATAGGCTTTGCCAATCGGTGTGCGTGCCGTGGAAACGATGACAGCTTCTCTCATCAGACACTCCCAATGTTGAAATTAATGTTGTTGTTTGGATCAAGATCGACCCTAGCTTGGTGCTGCGTCTGCGAAAAGATAATTCTTGGATCTCTGGTGATAATTGCACACAGCCCGTTCCCTCTTGTGGTTGGACCCTCTAAAGTCCCATCGAAAACCAAATTCGGTATCCCATTGATTTCAATAAAAGGTACTCGAACTTCATGTCTCATTCACGCGTATCGCTTTTTATTGCCACCGTTGCATCCGGCCTGATGGGCTGCACTGTTTCAGCAGATATCTCCATCGACCCAATCAAGCCACAAGCTTCGTCACCGCTGCCGCAAGCAGATGATCCATGGTTCATCGACGCACAGCAAAAGCTAATCCAAGCACCGGCTCACAGGCGCTTTGAAAAACGCGCCAAGAACGTCATCCTATTCATCGGCGATGGCATGAGCGTCGCAACTGTAACTGCAGCCCGCATTCACGAGGGCCAATTGCGTGGGGAAAATGGCGAAGAAAACACGTTGAGCTTTGAAAAGTTGCCCTATGTGGCTTTAGCAAAAACTTACAATACAGACGCGCAAACACCCGACTCTGCAGGCACTGCCACCGCTCTTCTCACTGGCGTCAAAACCAAGATCGGCGTCCTCGGACTTGATGAAACAGTCGAAGAAGGAAAATGCGGTAGCGGCAATGAAGTCAGAACCCTCCTCGAAATGGCTGAAGAAAAAGGCCTGGCAACTGGCGTCATCTCCACCGCGCGGATTACCCATGCCACCCCCGCATCGACGTTCGCTCATGCAGCTAGTCGTGATTGGGAATATACGGCCAAAGATGGGTGCCCCGACATCGCCAGCCAACTTGTCGATTTTTCTGTCGGAGACGGCATCGAAGTTGCTCTCGGCGGGGGTCGCGCGATCTTCTTGCCGGAAACAAAAGTCGACCCAGAATATTCTGATCAAAAGGGCCGACGCAAAGACGGTCAAAATCTGATCCAAACATGGCAGGAGAAAAATCCAGACGGCACTTATGTTTGGAATGAACAAGGCTTTTCAAATATAGATACGACGACAACTGGTCCGGTCCTCGGATTGTTCCAGCCTAGCCACATGCAATTTGAAACCAACCGCGGAGAAGACCCATCAGGCGAGCCGTCCCTCAGCGCCATGACAAAAAAAGCCATTGAAATTTTGTCACGCGACGACGATGGTTTTTTCCTCATGGTTGAAGCCGGTCGCATTGACCATGGACACCACTTTGGCAATGCTCAGCACGCCCTTACCGATACGATCGAATATGCCAAAGCGGTTGAAGAAGCACTCAAGCTGGTCGATTTGAAAGACACGCTCATCATCGTGACCGCTGACCATTCCCACACCTTGACCATGGCCGGTTATGCGCCACGCGGCAATCCGATACTGGGTCTCGCCAAGCCACCAGCATTTGGGGCGCCACTCGACGGCAAACCGTATACAACTCTTGGCTATGCGAATGGTCCGGGTGCATTGGTCGACAAACCACGTGCTGATCTGTCAGAAGTCGACACCCAGGCAAAAACATTTCAACAGCCTGCACTCGTTCCGCTTCGCAGTGAAACTCATGGCGGTGATGATGTCCCGGTCTATGCCGGTGGTCCGATGGCGAACCATCTGAACGGCGTGGTTGAGCAAAACTACATTTTCCATGTGATGGAACACGCTTTAGGTTTCTGATTAAAAACGCATAAACAAAATCCACTTTAATCTCTCTAACTTGAGCCGAGTAACAAATGACAAATCAAATCGAAAATCCGCTTCTTATCGAAAGTACCGCCCCGTTTGGGGCGCCCCATCTCAACCTTGTAACGCCCGAACATTTTCCTGAAGCATTTGCCGCTGCGATGAAAAAGCACAAGGAGAATATTGCAGAGATCGCGACAAACGCGGAACCACCCAGTTTTGAAAATACTATTGAGCCTTATGAGAAAAGCGGTGATCTGTTAGCGCATGTTTCACGCGTGTTTTTCAACCAGGCTTCCTCAAACACCAATCCTGACATTCAAGCTCTTCAACGCGAATTCGGACCTAAGCTAACAGCACACCAATCCGATATTCTATTTGACAAAGACTTGTTAAAGCGCATCCAAATTGTTTTCGATAGCAAAGACCAACTCTCTCTCGATGCCGAACAGGCCCGCCTTCTTGACGAGATCTACAAGGAATTCAAGCGCAGCGGCGCCACTCTTTCCAACGAAATTCGGGCCGAACTAAAATCCATTAAAGAAGAGCTCACATCCCTGACCATTGGCTTTGGTCAAAACGTGCTCGCTGACACCAATGATTTTGAACTGGTACTCGAAGATGAAAACGAGCTTGGTGGTTTGCCGGAAAATGTTAGAGCCGCTGCGCAGCAAGCAGCCAATGAAAGAGACATGGAAGGAAAATATCTTTTTACCATCTCTCGGTCGAGCGTGACCCCTTTCCTTCAATATTCAGACAACAGAGATTTGCGTGAAAAAATCTACAAGGCCTGGATGAGCTGCGGCAACAATGACAACGGTCAGGACAACAAGAAAGCGATCTCACGACTGGCGTCGTTACGCGTTCGCGAAGCCAATCTTTTAGGTTATCCTTCTCACGCCGCCTATATGTTGGAAGATCGCATGGCTGGCACACCTCAAGCCGTCGATACACTTCTACAAAAACTTTGGCAACCGGCTCTGGCGCGCGCCAACCGAGAGGCTGAAGCGCTTCAAAGTAAAATCATCGAAGAAGGCGCGAACTTTGAACTCGCAGCGTGGGATTGGTGGTATTACGCAGAAAAAGTACGCCAAGCCGAATACGATCTCGATGAGAGCGAAATTAAACCCTACTTCCTGCTCGAGAATGTCAGGGACGGTGCCTTTCATGCGGCGAGCAAACTCTATGGCCTCAGCTTTGAACGCCGCAATGACATCCCCCTATACCATCCGGACGTCCAAACTTTTGAGGTGAAAGACCGTGGTGGCTCACATATCGGCTTGTTTTACGCCGACTACTTTATGCGGCCCTCAAAACGCGGGGGTGCTTGGATGACAACTTATCGTGATCAATCCAACCGGTACGGAGCAACACGGCCCATCGTCATCAATGTTTGCAACTTCGCCAAAGGCGGTGAAGGTGAACCGGTACTATTGGGCTTCGATGAAGTCCGCACCTTGTTTCATGAATTCGGCCACGCGCTCCACGGGTTGCTCGCCAATACGCAATATGAATCCCTTTCGGGCACCAGCGTAAAAAGAGATTTTGTCGAACTGCCGTCGCAGATCATGGAGCATTGGGCACTGGAACCCGAAGTCATGAATGTATATGCGCGTCACTTCGAAACCAACGAACCCATCCCCTCGCCTCTGGTTGAAAAAATTAAAAAGACATCGACCTTCAATCAAGGATTTGCCACCACTGAGTATTTGGCTGCCTCACTGCTTGACCTCGCGTGGCACAATCTGGAGACTGAAGAAGAGCAGGACGTTGCTCAATTTGAGCAAGCAGCCATGGATAAACATGGTCTAATCCCGCAGATCTCACCACGCTATCCGAGCACTCAATTCCAACATATTTTCTCCGGCGGTTATTCAGCCGGATATTACAGCTATATTTGGGCCGAAGTGTTGGATACGGACGGCTATGAATCATTCAAAGAAGCCGGAATTTTCAACCAAGAACGCGCTCAGTCCTTTCGTCAAAACGTGCTTGAACGCGGCAACACCGAAGAACCGATGGAGCTCTACCGCAAGTTCCGCGGCTCAGACCCCGCCATCGAGCCCCTGCTCAAACATCGCGGGTTAGACGGGTAAGTCGAAGCCTCAATGAATGCCATGCATACCTTTTTTGAGGAGCAGTGACAGGACGAGCAAAACTGCCGCCGCCGCTACGGCGTACCACCCGACCTGTGTGTAAACGTCGATGTAGGATGCCTTAGCAACAGCGATATCTGTTATCTGGCCCCCTTCCGTCTCAACGCTGGTCATGCGCGATATCAATCCAGCGACAAAATTTGCCGCAGCAAAAGAGAAGAACCAAACACCCATCATCATGCCAACAATTCTAGAGACGGAGAGTTTGGTAATCATGGACAGGCCCACGGGTGATAGGCACAGCTCACCTGTTGTGTGAAACAGGTAGAGAAGAACGATCCAGTAGACCGGTATGAGCCCATCAATGGAGGTTGCCTTCATACCCGCCACCAAAATCAAAAACCCGAAGCCAACCTGCAAAATCCCCAATGAGAACTTGATCGGCGTGTTCGGTTCCCACCCTCTTTTTGCAAGTTTTGTCCATAGGATCGCGAAGAACGGTGCCAGCGTGAAGATGAATGCTGCGTTTAGAGATTGAAACATTGACGCAGGCACATTCCATCCCAGTATCGTGCGATCCACGACACGATCCGTCAGCAGATTAAGGGATGATCCCGCTTGTTCAAACAAAGCCCAAAAGAGAATATTGAATGGTATCAGTAGGACGATGACCAGTAAGCGATCTCGTTCGACTTTCGCTACTTTGGCGAAGGAGTACCAAACGACAAAACCAAATAATAAAACACTAGATCCACCAAGCAATTGCCCAACGATCGCCTGGTTTTGCACGAGCATCCACGACGCGAAAATCATCAAGGGCCCAGCAAGGTAGATGACCATCTCGCGGTTGAGTCCGAGAAATATTTTTTCCTTGAGGGCTTTAGGATCTGGTGGATCGCCAAGCCCTTCCAACAAATGCTGCCATCTCAAGAAAATGATGAGGCCAAGCAACATGCCAATCCCGGCTGACCCAAACCCATATCGCCAGCCATAAGTCTGGCCGACCCAACCACACCAAAGCGTGGCTACAAAAGCGCCTAAATTGATGCCCATATAAAAGATCGTGAAACCACCATCACGACGCGGATCATTTTCACCATAAAGCTTGCCCACAATCGTCGAAATATTGGCCTTCAAGAATCCGACACCTGCAACGATAAGAGATAGTGAGAGAAAAAGGATTTGAAGATGGTAATCACTACGAACAATAGTTCCGCTGTCATTGACCGCAGGTGGGCCCTCAAACACCATGCCAAAATGACCGAGGACAAGTAGAATGGCGCCGTAGGTCACTGCTTTTCGTGATCCCAGATACCGATCCGCTAATACACCTCCGATAACTGGCATCAGGTAAACAAGCGCCGTGTAGGCTCCATAGATGAGGCTCGCCTTTCCGTCAGTAAAAAGAAAATGTTGTGTCAGGTAGAAAATCAAGAGTGCGCGCATACCGTAATAGGAAAACCGCTCCCACATTTCGGTGAAGAAAAGTACGTACAATCCTTTCGGATGGCCCAATATCGTGCCGGACTTATAGTGCTCGGGAATGTCGTGATCGGATATCGCGTCAGTCAATGTGATGCCCCCTGGCGTTGCCCTCTGAATCTATGGCGCAGCTTATCCAAGTGTTTGCGATTTACAAAGCCTGAAGAAATCCGCAGGTGATGGCCTTAGGTCAGAATGCAAATGAAAGCGTCACACTCCCAAATTCATGGCCCCCGACCTGAGTATCAAACTCATCTGATCGAAAAACCCGAGTGATTGCCAAACGAGCGGCCCCATAGGCCAGCACCAAACCCACTTGTGCATCGCCGACAAACGGTTTTTTATCTACACTGTGACTGCTTTGAAACGTGTTGCCATCGAGAAAGATATTCCGCGCAACCAGTCTTCCATCAACACCGGCAAACAGATACCACGCGAACCCCGGCTGTGAAGCAAACCGATCAGAGCCCGGAAGGCTCGGTGCTATACGCGGAGGCGCACCGAAATCACGCGAAAGATCGTTTCCGATCCGTAGCGTCGCGCCAATATTCGCATAGGTGAAAATCGTGCCCAGCGCACCGCCGATATGGGGCGCAGTATCAAACTCAAGACCGAACATGTCGAGCATGTGTCTTTCTTTCCATGCCTGATGGTAATAGAGGACAAAGCCAGGTTCATTGTCTATTTGATTGTCCCATCCGCGTGGTTCCGGAAATCCAAACTGGTCATGCCACCAAGTCTGAACCGCCTCTGCTCCAGAGATCTCTCCGACCACTCCCACATCAAGCTCAAGATTATGTTGATGGTGCTCGTCTTCAACTGTGATCCCAGCGCCGACATAAAGCCACCCGGCATAGGGTCGATCACTCGGAATCAGTGCTGTACTGCTCAGATCCCCCGGCGTGAACATAGAATGACCCAGGGTAACCGAAGCCCATCTCTGTCCATAATCATCCGGCTTCTGACGATGAAGCGGAAAGCTATAGAGAAGGTCGTGAATGGGGTTTGGGCTCTCATCCGGCACATAGGTCAGAGATAGGCGCAAACCATTGGTGAAATTTCGATCCGTCCCGGCAAAGATATCATTCTCTACTTGTGCTGAGAAAATGACCTCGTCTTTGGCATAAACCTGTAATGGGGAAAGGGCACTAATTATTACTAGCAAAAAAGCGAATGCAGAAATACGCATGGGCAAGCCGCTCTCGGTTCAACGCAATTCATCTTCTGTTTTATCGAACCTGGGGCAGTAATTCCATAGGTGATTTGTAGAGAGCCAGTATTACTCGCCCACAGCAGCACGTAAAACGTAGAACAATATCGCAGCAAGCGCGGCAGAGGCCGGCACCGTTATGATCCACGCTGCCGCAATTGTGAAGAGATGGTTGCGGCGCACCAAGATGCGCTTGCGTTCTTTCTTTTCGCTGATCCCTTTTCGGGAAAACCCGACCCGCCTATTGGCCGAAAACTCACGGTACAGCCCAACCCCAAAAACACCTCCAACGGCTGTGTGTGTTGAGCTGACCGGTAACCCCATGAGCGAAGCAATGATCACGGTGATAGCCGCCGACAAGGCCACGCAAAAAGCACGCGTCTGATCCAGCTTGGTAATCTTTTGACCAACAAGCTTGATCAGCTTCGGGCCGTAGAGAAGTAACCCGAGAGAAATACCAAAAGCGCCAATTGACATCACCCAAAGCGGCACAGAAACTTTTGAGGCAATTTCGCCAGATCCCGAAATTGAGACAATCGCAGCCAAGGGACCGACGGCATTCGCGACATCGTTTGAACCATGAGCGAACGAAAGAAGACAAGCACCGACAATGAGAGGCACGCGGAATAATTGTCGGACAGATTTTACTTCGTTGGGCAATCCAGATGCAGCCCGGACAATAAAGGGTCGCACGATCATGGGTGTCGCGACCAACAAGGCCACAAACACCATCATCGCGACTTGGAAATCAACCCTCCAAACACGCTTCAATCCTTTGATGAGAAGAAAAGTCGTGAAAGCGGCAATCATAATTCCGATCAAAATCGGTACGACTTTTTTAGCGGCCGCGATCTTGTCTTCACGTTGATAGACGAGTTTTCGAATTGAGAGATAGAATATGGCAGCTATGGCCCCACCCATGACCGGCGAAATAACCCAACTTGAAGCAATCTTCCCCAACGTATCCCATTGCACGATGTTAACACCGGCAGCCGCAATTCCAGCCCCCAGCACACCGCCAACAATAGAATGGGTGGTCGAAACCGGGGCGCTCACTGCTGTTGCCAAGTTCAGCCAAAGCGCGGCGGCCAGCAGAGCAGAAAACATGGCATAGAGAAAAATCGACGGATCGCTGATGCCATCCGCTTCAATTATGCCTTTGGAAATGGTGCCAACAACATTGCCACCTGCCACAAGGGCGCCCATTGTCTCAAAGATCGCCGCAACGATGAGAGCCCCCACAAGCGTTAACGCACGCGAGCCAACCGCTGGCCCGACATTATTGGCAACATCATTGGCGCCAATATTGAGCGCCATGTACCCGCCAATGACCGCGGCAAACACAACAAATAGATGGTCTTGAACACCACCATTAATGAGAGAAACAAACAGAAATACAACGATGAGGAACAGCGCACTGGCCCCCATTGGCGCCAACGCTTGCCCTTGAAGACGGGCCGCTTTTTCTATTCTTGAAATTTGCTTGAGGTCTTTATCAAGACCTATTTTCTTGCCGTCGCTCATTTAGGGTCCATCACCAGTCACTATTGCGTATTTCAAACACAGCCGCCAGCACCAGACCGATTAACCCATCAGGCACCGAATCGTCATATATCTGTCACGAACTCTAGCGATTGAACAGCAAGATGGCATCGGCTTAATTATGAAGGAATTCGAACGCCTCTATAGTGATGTTATGGCGGTCAAGGGCGGCAAGGCTAAAAGCGCGAAAACGGAAAAGCTTTTCAACGAAGGTGACGCAAAAATCGCCAAGAAAGTTGGTGAGGAAGGTGTCGAAATAGCTATAGCTGCCATGTCGGGTAAAGCCAGAAAGCCTGAGATAATCGCCGAAAGCGCCGATCTTATTTTCAACTTAGCCGTCTTATGGGCTCAAACAGGTGTCACGCCGCAAGACGTGGAAGATGCTCTTAAGCGGCGCCGAGAGGCCTTTGGCATTGCTGAAAAGCCAGGCAAAAACCGCAAGGTTTAAGCGCTATGTGTCGGTAGTTGGATTCAACTATTAATTTCCTATTTACCCTGACTTAAGATAACCCACGATATCGTCGCAATGGACCTATCGAAACGACGTAGACTTCTGAACCATTCCGCTAACACAAGGCAAAGCGTGTCTAACGACCCACAGCAT
>JAJFIN010000228.1 GCA_021774955.1 Alphaproteobacteria bacterium
AGACACTCGCTTACGCTCGTTCCTCAGGACGACGGTTCCTTTATACGTCACACTGGTCTCGAAGTGTCCGTCAAGCCAGTGAAAAATAGCTCTGATCGTCATCACCATCATCAACAAAAATTGCACAGAAGTTACATTGCGCCATGGCGGAAATTCTAAGATAGTGCCGCCATGATTTCCGTCATCATACCCACTCTGAACGCCGAGGAAACCCTGCCTCATACATTGAGCGCACTGGTCACGCCGCTGGTCAAAGGTGTGGTGCGCCAAGTCGTCATCAGCGATGGCGGTTCGAGCGATCAAACAGTCAGCATTGCTGAGGCTGCTGGCGCAACAGTGATCGTGGGGCCAAAAGGCAGAGGCCGCCAGCTCGTTGCTGGAGCCGCCTTGGCCAAAGGGCCATGGCTACTTTTCCTCCACGCCGACACGGTGCTGTCATCCGGCTGGCATGATGAAGTGGGCGCTCTTATTGAACGGATTGAAAGAGGAACGCCGGTTCGCGGTATTCCGGCCGACGGCCGCTTTGCCGCAGCCTTTCGCTTTGGGTTGGATGATGTCTCCTGGAGTGCGCGGATACTTGAGCAGATCGTTGCATTGCGTTGCCGCGTGTTGAAGCTCCCCTATGGCGACCAAGCACTTCTTATCCCGCAAAATTACTACCACTCATTGGGCGGGTATCGAGAGATTGATCTGATGGAGGATGTCGATCTGGTGCGACGCATAGGCCGCCGCCGGATCGTCTTATTGCGCCATCATGCGATCACCAGCGCCCGACGCTATCAACATCACGGCTATATCATCCGTCCTCTGCGCAACAGCTTTGTTATGCTGCTCTATCTCCTGCGCGTACCGTCGCGGATTTTAGTGCGGCTCTATGGATAATTCGTGATGCACAATTGGTTAGTGATTTTTGCCAAGGAACCGAAGATAGGCGCGGTTAAATCGCGCTTGGCGCGGGGCATCGGTGCGGTCGAGGCAGCGCGGTTCTATCGAAATGAAACCACGCGTTTGATCCGCCGGGTTGGAAATGATCCGAGATGGCAAACCATTCTGGCTGTCACGCCGGATACGGTCGCGGGACAAAGTGGAAATTGGTGGCCGGTATCCGTGCCGCGTATCCCTCAGGGAGCTGGCGATCTCGGACAGCGCATGGGTCGCGTCTTCGAGCGCCTGCCACCAGGACCGGTCGTGATTGTCGGTAGCGATATTCCGCAAGTTACGCGCCGCCATATCGCGCAAGGGTTTTGCGCGCTCGGGAGGAACGATGTTGTTTTCGGCCCCGCCTCGGATGGTGGTTATTATTTGGTTGGCCAACGTCGCCGCCCCAGAACTCTGTCCCTTTTTGACAATGTGCGATGGTCGACTGGGCATACTCTTGACGACACTTTGAAAAACCTTCCAAGCGATAAAACCGTAGGGTTTTTGGAGACTTTGTCGGATGTCGATCGCGTGGAGGATTTGCAAGCTTGTAAATCCATACCCAGGCAACGATACTAACCGACAGGCTCAATCAGAATGAGAAAAATGAAATGCCTTTTGCCAATCATGACGGGGACAAAATTCATTATGAAGTCTTTGGCTCCGGCGAGCCCTTGATCATCCAGCACGGGCTTTTTTCCTGCGCTGAAGACTTAGCGCACCCAGCCTTTGTCGAGGCTGTCGGCGAGCAATTTCAAATGATCTTTGTCGATTCATTGGCCCACGGACAAAGTGATATGCCTGAGGGACCAGCGCATTATCGGGCAGCCCATCGCGCGGGCGATATTACAGCGGTTTTGGATGAACTCGGATTGGAGAAAGCTCATTATTTTGGTTATTCGATGGGCGGATGGATCGGCTGCGCGGTCGCTCAATTTGCCCCGACGAGGCTGAAATCCTTCTGCATTGGCGGTTGGCCAATCGAGTTCGAAATGTCGGCAATGAGGGATGGCGACGCCGCCGATGAGCAATGGAGCAAAATGAAGCGCGGATTGTTTTTCGATAATCCGCGAGGGTTTCAACGCTTGAAGGGACCCGGTGAGAACGGCTACAAACAATGTTGGATGGCCGTGTCTGAAAATGAGGGTGCGAAGGAAGCGGTTAAATCGCTCGACTGTCCGGTCCTTGTATTTTGTGGCGAACAGGACGATATGTTTGAACGGGTCGAAAGCACAGCTTCAGCCCTTGGTAAGACATTTTTAGCTGTCCCAGGCAATCATGCCGAAGCCATCGATCAAAATCTGGGGTATTATTTCCCCGATATCGCCGATTTCTTTTTGGCCAGCAAATAAAGGTACCACGAATGACGCTCGAAAATGACGATCAGCTTGAAAAGCTCAAAGCCATTGGTGTGATTGTCAGAAAAGCCATTGATGCCATGGAGCAAGCGATTGAGCCCGGCATGACGACAGCCGAACTCGACGAGATTGGCGCCGCCGTTTTGGAAAGCCACGGCGCGCGCTCGGCACCGCAGCTGGCCTATGACTTTCCCTCAGCGACCTGCATCAGCGTCAATGATGAAGTCGCGCACGGCATCGCCGGCCCGCGCGTTCTGCAAGATGGCGACATGATCAACATCGACGTGTCAGCCGAGAAGGATAGTCTCTTTGCCGATACCGGCCGCAGCTCCATCGTCGGCAAGGGCACGCCGGAGCTTGAAGAACTCTGCGCCGCCACCAAAGCAACCTTGCGCAAAGCGATATATGCGGCGCGCGCCGGTGTCCGTGTCAATCAAATCGGTCGCGTGGTCGAACGCGAAGCCCGCAAACATGGGTATAATACAATAAGAGAATTGTCCGGCCACGGCGTTGGCGCTTCTATTCATGAAGAACCCAATATTCCCAATTATAACGATCCCAATGCGCGGGAGAAATTGCATCGCGGCCACGTCATCGCCATCGAGCCGTTCCTGACTAAAGGCATTGGTGAAATATTTGAGATGGATGACGGTTGGACGTTGAAATCTACCGATGGCGCCATCGCCGCGCAGTATGAGCACACCGTCGTCATCACCAAAGGCGCACCGCTAATTATCACGTAGTAATTAAGGGGACAGTTTACTTAATTAGATATGCAGAGAAAAACTCGCAGAATTCTACCAAATAATTAAGTAAACTGTCCCCTTAATTACGGGCGGCTCGGCGGTTTCGACGGATGTCGAAAACGAACTAGGAAAGAAAGTGAACCAGAATCCCATCCTCGCATTAGACGTAGACGGTGTAGTCATGCATGGCTGGCCAGCCCGTAAATGGAACGACAATATCGAAAGCGATTTGGGCGTGGCGTTGGACAGTATTGCCCTTTTGTTTGGTGAAACTTGGCTCAATGTCATCACCGGAAAGATCCCGCTTCAGGGTCTCCTAGAAGAGATCATTGCCAAAGAAAATCTGGATGTGAGCGCGCAAGATATTCTCGATTATTGGTTCGACGAAGCCCATCACATTCGCCAAGATGTGCTCGACGCTTCTCTGATTTGGAAAGAGCGGACCGGTGGACAAATTGTTCTTGCCACCAATCAAGAAGCGCTACGTTCTGATGCATTATGGCGCGCCATGAGACTCGGTGAAACATTTGATACCTTGCTCGTCTCATGCGAATTAGGCATCGCCAAACCGCATCCAGAGTTTTTTCAAAAGTCTGACGCGCGTCTCGGTCGTACCCAAGACCAGACTGTAATTTTTCTGGATGACCTCGCCGCCAATGTCGAGGCGGCAGATGCCCATGGTTGGCACGCCGTGCATGTCCCGCACATCGATGGCGCGGCGGCGCTGATTGAGAGGTTGTAATGCATTTTTTTCTCGTCGTCCTCACGAAAGTGGGGACCCAGTAAACGTTGAGCTTTCGGATTCAACCACTGACTTTGTTTTTACTGGATGCCGGATCGCGCCTCGCTTGTCCGGCATGACGATGGAGTGGAGGAGTTTTTACTCACCCCTTATCCCGCAGCGTAATCCCTTCGTGTTCGCGCAGGCGCGGCATGATCTCGACGAAATTGCACGGCTGGTAGCGATAGTCGAGCTGCCATTTGAGGATACCGTCCCAAGCATCTTTAACAGCCCCGGTCGAGCCGGGCAGGGCAAACAGATAGGTGCCCTTGGCGACGCCCGCACAGGCGCGTGATTGAATGGTTGAGGTGCCGATCTTGTCATAAGAGATGCGATGGAACAAAGCCGAGAAGCCATCGATCTCTTTTTCAAAAACGCTTTTAAACGCTTCCGGCGTGACATCGCGGCCGGTCAAGCCGGTGCCGCCGGTTGAAATTACCCCATCGATGTTCGGATTATCGATCCATTTCGTCAGCAAGCCAACGATCTGAGGCACATCGTCTTTCACGATCTGTCGATCGGCGACGACATGCCCGGCATCGCTAATGCGCGTCGCCAATGTTTGACCCGATTTATCGTCTTCTAATCCGCGCGTATCGCTGACCGTCAGGACGGCAAGGTTGAGCGGCACAAAGGAGCGGCTGTGGTCGAGCTTATCTTCGCTCATGAGGGGACTTTCAAGGTAGATGTAAAACGTGAGTCTGACGTGGAATGCCAGTCCCGGTCAAGACCGCAGACGCACAACAATAGCTAATCTATTCCCCGCCCGAACCATTATATATAGCGGACATGGGCGTCGGAGGCGGAAGGCTATCCTCTGAATCTGCCGGCACATAGGCCGGCCAAACGCCCGACGCCACCAGATCAAGCGATGGTGATTCCTGGCCAAGCCGCTCGCGGTAGAGCCATAGGTTTGACAGAACGGCTTCAATATATCCCCGCGTTTCGCGCGATGGGATGCTTTCGATAAAGAGCAACGGGTCATTCAAATGGTTGGTGCTTTTATTCCATTTGCGGAAATTACCCGGCCCGCCATTATAGGCCACCAACAAATGGAACAGATTGTTTTCCAAACCATATTCGGTCATGAGGCTGCGAATATAATCCTGACCGAGTTTCATATTAAATGTTGGCTCGAACAATTTGTCGCGGTTGGCATTGCGCAAAGACCGGTCTCGCGACACGTGGGCGGCGGTCCGCGGCATCACCTGCATCAAACCACGCGCACCGGCGCGGCTTTTAGCCGATGATCTGAATTTACTCTCCTGACGGACAAAGGCATAAACCAACGCCCGGTCGAGTGTGTATCCGCCTTGAGGTTCATAAGGAGACAGCGGATAGAGGCCGGCCGACAGAGCTGGGTTATCCGAATGATTGGCAATGTCGATTTGCGACGCTGGCAAGTTCCAATGCATGGCCAGCACAAGCAGAGCCGGATCATCATCGGCTTTTGATTTCCCGTGTGCCCGTCTCATCTCATTTTCAGCCGAGGCTTACCGGCCAACTTGGGCCAGGGCAATCGCGCGCGCCACCTGAGGGCGTGCCAATTGTTTACCAATATCGGCATCAGAGGCCGTCGGTGCGTCGAATGTGCGTTCGATGGAGAGACCCAATTGGCGTTGGGCCAATAGACCGTAAAAGGTG
>JAJFIN010000229.1 GCA_021774955.1 Alphaproteobacteria bacterium
CATTCGTACCACCAAAACCAAAGGAATTCGAAAGCACAGTATTTATTTCCGCTTCCACAGGTTTGTTAGGAGCGAGATTAATTGACGTATCCACAGATGGTCTATCGAGGTTGATCGTCGGTGGCGCCACATTATCACGAATAGCCAGTGCACAGAAAATCGCTTCGATCGCCCCGGCTGCACCTAACAGATGACCAGTAGAGGATTTAGTGGAGGACATGATGAGTTTATTGGCAGCATCACCAAAAAGTTCGGCCACCGCGTTTAATTCGATCTCATCGCCCTTCGGCGTCGAAGTTCCATGTGAATTAATATAGTCAATATCATGAGGAGATAAACCTGCCCGTTTCAGAGCTGCTTGAACACAACGATAGGCTCCATTGCCATCATCGGGTGGTGAGGTGATATGGTAGGCGTCTCCGGTTAAACCGTATCCAATAATTTCTCCGTAGATTTTTGCACCGCGGGCTTTGGCGTGCTCTAACTCTTCGAGAACAACAATCCCTGCCCCCTCGCCCATAACAAAACCATCACGAGCTTCATCATAGGGCCGGGACGCTTTTTCTGGGTCGTCGTTAAACCCAGTAGACAGTGCTTTGCAGGCGGCAAAACCAGCTATACCAATGCGACACACAGCAGCTTCAGCCCCACCTGCGACCATGACATCGGCATCATCAAGCATGATAAGGCGTGCTGCGTCACCGATGGCGTGAGCACCCGTAGAGCAAGCAGTCGAGTTTGCGTGATTGGGACCTTTGAGGCCGTACTTTATCGATATTTGACCAGAAACAAGATTAACCAAGTGTCCGGGTATAAAAAATGGGCTGACCCGGCGCGGACCTTTTTCGTACAAGGTTATCGCTGTTTGCTCAATTCCAGGAAGGCCCCCGATACCAGAGCCCACGTAAACGCCCGTGCGAAATTTATGCTCGTCGGTCGTTGGGACCCAACCTGAATCTTCAATGGCTTGTTTCGCAGCCGTCAGACCATAGATAATAAAGGTGTCCATGCGCCGTTGTTCTTTTGACTCAACCCAATCATCCGCATTGAATACGCCACCATGATCGTCGCCCCATCGGTTCTCCAATGGAACTTCGCAGGCAATTTTTGCTGGTAGGTCTGAAACATCAAAGCGGTCGATCCGCTTTGCACCTGATTTGCTCTCAAGCATTCGTGCCCAGGTTGGCTCAACTCCACATCCAAGTGGCGTTACCATACCCATGCCTGTAATCACGACCCGACGCATCTACTGCCTCCTGTGCGATAATCAGCATCCACATAACCAACAGCGCTGCTTACAGCGTTGCAATTCAACCTTCATAGCATAAATAAGCCGCCTCTTAACGCGCTTTCGGCGTATTTGAGACGGCTCACTAATTTCTCAGCTGTGGGTTTAACAAATATTATGTACCCGCAGTTGGATATCCGTTTTTTAAGAAACGGTTTTATCAATAAATTTGATAGCGTCGCCGACGGTCAAAATCGTTTCGGCTGCATCGTCAGGAATCTCAACACCAAACTCTTCTTCAAATGCCATGACCAATTCGACTATGTCGAGGCTGTCAGCGCCTAAATCATCAATAAAACTCGCGTTGTCCGCTACCTTTTCGGCATCGACGTCGAGGTGCTCTACCACGATTTTCTTCACGCGTTCTGATGTATCACTCATATTTGGCCCTCGTTCCTTTTGTTTAGGCAAATGGCGTGCGTAGAAAACGCGCGCGATAAAATTTCTAACGTGAGACTAATGCCTGTATCTTAAGCAAACCAGCCTCTAGCCCTAGATTCAGCCCAATTAGTGACTGTCCGAGCGGTTCCTAACACACTTTTTTCCGGTTGACTAGGAAAGCCGCATCGCGCGACTTTGTGTCTTTCCCGGCGGTTCAACGCGGCGAAAATACTGAGATTCTAGCGTTTGGAAAGCGAAAAGTTGACCTTCTCTGGTGATAGAACAAATCAACCGCAATTTTAGGCAGGAAACCGACATGAGTAGCAGAATTATTAGCATAACAGGGGCCGTAATCGTCGGTTTGATTATTATTGCTCTGGTTGCAACAGAATGGATTGCCCATACCATTGACGATCGGCTCAATCGCGTAATCGCTCATGAGCCTTATACCGTTTCTCCAGAGGCTCAGGTTTTGCACAGCCGCCTCCATCTCGCTGATTTGCACGGTGACAGCTTGTTGTGGGACCGCAATATCCTCAAACGACATAACTACGGGCACATTGATGTCCCGCGCCTTATCGAAGGCCGCCATGCAATACAAAACTTCACAATAGTCACCAAATCGCCCAGTGGCCAGAACATGGAAGAAAACACTGGTGATACCGATCAAATCACGCAATTGGTGATAGTCAACAAATGGCCCGTGCGGACTTGGGGCAGCTTGACAGAACGTGCGCTTTATCAGGCCGACAAACTACACAGGTTCGCTTCACGTTCAGATGATCTGATGGTCGTCGCTTTTTCTGAAGATGTGGCTGCACTCATGACTGCGCGCAATGGCAGCGCGTCTCCGGTTGGCGGTCTTCTGGGGATCGAAGGCTCGCACGCATTGGAGGGAGATCTGGCCAATCTTGAACGTCTGTACGCTGCAGGTATCCGCACAGTTGGCTTGCATCATTTCTTTGACAATGCACTTGGTGGCTCTGCACATGGTGTCTCCAAGGAAGGTTTAACTGATTTCGGAAAATCTGTTGTGCAGTATGCTGACCAACTTGGTATGATTATCGATGTTGCCCATTCTTCCCCAGCCTCAATTGATGATGTTTTAGAACTGGCAACGAGACCCATCATTGATTCACACACCGGTGTCAGAGGTCAGTGCGACAATCAACGCAATCTATATGACCGTCACGCGGCTGCAATCGGTGACGGTGGAGGCCTTATTGGAATAGGCTTTTGGGACTGGGCGGTCTGCGAAAGCACACCGGCCGCCATTGCGCGCGGAATTCGTTATGCTGTTGACGTTGCTGGTATCGATCATGTGGCATTTGGATCAGACTATGATGGCAGCATTAAATCGCCACTCGATACTTCAGAAAGTGTTGTTTTGATTGATGAACTCATTAAGCAGGGATTTTCAGATGAGGAAATTGAGAAGATATCGGGAGGCAATGTAATTGCGTTTATGGAGCGCAACCTCCCACACAGAGCTCAATAACGAGTTCACAACATCTTGTAGGTCTTTTCGCGAATCCATTTGCTCGCGAGCCATCTAAATCCTTCCTCAACCGGAAGTCCGGCATGCAAAGAATTTTTGTCTGCGGTTCCGTCGCTATTAACGTTGTTAAAAACCAACACGCTGCCTGCGGGCGGTTTGACCGTCATGGACTTTGTGATGAACGACGTTCCGCCGCCTTCATATTCATCATTGAGCGTGAGGAGCACTGTCTTGACCCGCTGACCTCCTTTGAGCAACTCATTGCCATCGGCCAATTCGGAATCCACGAAGCAATCATAATGTGGCCTATATTCCTGCCCAGGGCCATAAAAGAGCACACCTATCATTTCACCGCGATCAAACCGAACATTGGCGAACGAAGTTAAGAGCCTGTCCATTGCGCACATAACAAGATCCTGACCAAAAGGATCAAAGGTCATTGTTAATCCCGTGCGATAAGGATCGGCACGGCGTTCTAGTGAAGTCGGGTCGATAATTTCAGCAGGTTTCAGTACCGGTCGCGACAGTGCGATGATGTAGTCACATATGACACGCGGTATGACGTTTTCTAAGAGAGAAGCTTTTGGTTCTGATAGTAGTTCGGTTGAGGTTTGCTCTGGCCTCTGGGGTGGATGCTTCAACAAGTTACCCACGGCTGACCAATTGGTTTTTTTTGTCTTACGAATTGTATTGTTGGCCACGGGAAGATCCCGCACTTTTTCAAGTTGATCGCGGACTGGGTATTCCACCCGAAGCAAATTGGCCAACCAAGACTCCGCTTCCTGTGGTTGCTGACCATGCTCCAACCCGATACGAAGAAGAGACGCTTGGGCAATAACATCACCCAGTTCGGCTGCGTTACTTAACAGATCTTCGCCTAACTCTGATTGACCTTGCAAAACACACAAAAGCCCGAATTGACGTATTGTGCTTCGGTCACCTTTTTTGGCACCTTTCATCGCAATCTGAATCGCATGCGACCAATCGGGTTTGCCTCCGAAACCCTGGGCCGTCAACGAAGCAAGCGTGGATCGACATAGATGGCTTCCGTGATCGGCACCGACTTTCAAAATTTGATGAGCAGCGGCGATATCAGCTGGAATGAACTGGCCATAAGCCAAAGCAGCGGCGTAAAAAAGACAAGCCTGCCCGTGACCTGATTGTGCGGCACGGGCGAACCAAGTCACTGCCTCTTGTGCATGTCCTTGTTGATTAAGATGATTGGCGTAGGAAAACTGCGCCCCTGGCTCACCAGCATTGGCCCTTTGCAACAGCTCAGCAAGTGTGATCTGGGTGTTCATCTAGATCATCGCCATGCCGCCATTGATGTGAATGGTTTGACCGGTCACATAGCCTGCTTCTTCACTTGAAAGATAAAGCACACCGGCGGCTATGTCCGATCCTGCACCCAGACGCCCCGCTGGAATTGAATTCAAGAGAGCCTCTTTCTGTGCATCAGGCAAAACATCCGTCATCGGCGTCTCGATAAAACCTGGAGCGATGCAGTTTACAGTGATTTTGCGGCTGGCGACTTCCTGTGCGAGTGATTTAGTCATACCGACTAACCCGGCTTTGGTTGCCGCATAGTTTGCCTGCCCCGGATTACCCATTGTGCCGACAACTGAGGTGATCGAGATAATTCGACCCCAACGACGCTTCATCATACCCCTGAGCGAAGCACGCGTCAGACGGAACGATGCAGTTAAGTTAATACGAATAACCTCATCCCATTCTTCGTCTTTCATCCGCATAAAGATGTTATCACGGGTAATACCGGCATTGTTGACAAGGACGTCTAACTGTCCCATCGCTTCTTCCGCTTCTTTCGGAAGAGCGTCAACGGCTTCTGAATCAGATAGGTTGCATGGCAGAATGTGGGTACGCGCTCCAAGGATTGCCGCAAGTTCTTCAAGCTTTTCGCGACGCGTTCCCGACAGCGCCACCGTCGCACCAGCTTGATGAAGTGTCGTTGCAATCGCATTGCCGATACCGCCGGAAGCTCCTGTGACCAACGCACATTTCCCCGTTAAATCAAACATTTTTCTCTCCTTTGGTGGTGTGAGCCATTCACCAAGTCTCTTGAAATGTCGTTGGACTAAAGTGTCTCTAGATAGGTGTGGATTTGTTCTATTGTACTCAGATTGACGGGAGTAACAGAACGGTCAATTCGTTTCATCAAAGTCGATAAAACCCTACCAGATCCAGCTTCAATTATTTGCTCAACGCCCTGTTCAGCCATGAAGGAAACAACTTCGCGCCAACGCACCATGCCGGTAACTTGCTTGACCAGCAAATCACGGATCTCATCGGGGTCGCTGACTGGCAAAGCAGTAACATTGGCCACCAAAGGGACTGAGGGTACTTTGATCTCCGCATCCAATAATGCGGCCGCCATCACTTCGGCTGCGGGTTGCATAAGCGAACAATGGAAAGGGGCGCTTACTTGAAGCAACATAGCTTTCTTTGCCCCAGCTTCAATTGCAAGTTCAGCGGCACGTTCGACAGCGGCTTTACTCCCAGAAATGACGACTTGGCCCGGTGCGTTATCATTTGCCGTCTCACAAACCTCTCCATTCGAGGCATTTTTCACAACATCCTGTGCAGCGACCATATCAAGACCTAAGAGAGCAGCCATTGCACCTTCACCAACAGGCACAGCTTTTTGCATGGCTTGTCCGCGTATTTTCAACAACCGTGCGGTGTCGGCCAGTGTTATGGCTCCAGCAGCAGCGAGAGCTGAATATTCTCCAAGCGAATGGCCAGCAACGAAGGAAGCTTTTTCGCCAAGCGCGAAGCCGCCTTCTTTTTCCAACACGCGCGAGACCGCTACGCTCATAGTCATCAGCGCTGGCTGGGTGTTTTCTGTTAGGGTCAATGTCTCTTCAGGACCGTCCCACATCAAGGTTGAAAGGTCCTGCCCTAGCGCCTCATCAACCTCTTCAAACACGGCGCGCGCAATCGGACTGGCTGCCGCCAGAGCTTTTCCCATGCCCACCGCTTGGGAGCCCTGCCCAGGAAAAGTAACAGCCAGTTTCATAAAAATACCGCCAAATTCGTTGTTTCTCGCAGGGGCAACAAAACCCGCCGCTTTCCTCATGTCAAGCATCCGCACTTTATCGGATCCTAGGCCGAATAAAGTTGATTTCGCTTTTTGATTGCGTATAGTGCGCCGCTTCTCGGGAAGTGGTCTTCAAGCACTCGCCTCGGCGTGTATAGCTGTTTGCTCATAAACGGCTGGCCTTGGAGAACCATCGTTTGATTGGTGAGGCCAATCAAGTGCCGCTTCTTGAATGGACAAATAAATAGGTGAAGCAATGCCACTCTATGAGCATATCTTTATTGCGCGACAAGATGTCTCGCAACAACAAGTCGAAACTTTCACAGAAGATTTTACCACCGTCATAAAAGAAGGCGGTGGGACGATTGCTAAGACCGAATATTGGGGTCTTCGCTCTTTGGCCTATAAGGTCAAGAAAAACCGAAAAGGTCATTATGTTCTCTTGAACATTGATGCCCCACACAGCGCGGTTGCCGAACTCGAGCGTCAGCAAAAACTTCACGAAGACATTCTGAGAACCTTGACCTTGCGTGTTAGCGAACACGAAGAAGGTCAATCTTCTATCTTGCAAAGCCGGGGCCGAGATGATCGCCGCGGAGGGCGCGATGACAGAGGCGGACGTGGAGATCGAGGTGGACGCGGTGATCGACCGCGGGAAGACCGCCCGCGCAATTTTGATAAAGATAGTGCCCCTCGAGCTGAAAGGGAGACAGCATAATGTCTGAACGCGGAGTTCAAATCTCTCAATTACCGACACGGAGACCTTTTCTTCGTCGTCGCAAAACCTGTCCTTTTTCTGGAACTAATGCGCCGAAGATCGACTACAAAGATGTGAAGCTCTTG
>JAJFIN010000230.1 GCA_021774955.1 Alphaproteobacteria bacterium
GGCCGGGATTGCTTGCAGCATTGATCGTTTCTACAACCGCTGACCCACCGTCCTCGGCACTTTTGAAGGTTGTTGTACGCACGGTGATGATTTTTTTGGCATCAGTGGAGCGCACCTTCTGCATGGCGTTGCCGGCATAGATCGGCCGTACAAATGTATCAGAGCCTTCAATCGCAACAATTTCTGAGAGCTGCATCACGTCGAGCGCTGCTGCAACTCTGGGCATGTAGTTCTTCCCATTTGTCGTTGCTGGAGCGAGCGCAGCACCGTAGCTGTCCATCAAGCTGACGATTAGTTGCTCCATGTTTTCGGCCAATTGGTGCTCGTAGGAAGCATCGTCAGCCACCAATACTTTGGTAACCCCAGAGATCTTCGACGCTTCTTCGCCAACGCCGGAGCAATTAGACCCGGCAACCAATATATGTACATCTCCACCCAATTGAACAGCGGCTGAAACGGTTTTATGCGTCGCTTCTTTGAGGACGCTATTGTCATGTTCCGCAATAACAAGGCTTGCCATTAGATCACTCCCGCTTCGTTTTTTAATTTGTCGACAAGTTCTGCGACAGTTTCGACAATAACACCGGCTTGGCGGGCTGGCGGTTCTGTTGTCTCGATGACCTCCAACCTCGGGGTAACATCAACGCCGTAGTCACTTGGCGTTTTTTCATCAATCGTTTTTTTCTTTGCCTTCATAATATTTGGAAGTGACGCGTAACGCGGCTCATTGAGGCGAAGGTCAGTGGTGACTATGGTTGGTGATTTGAGTTTGACGGTTTGCAAACCACCGTCTACTTCACGGGTGACATTCATGCTGTCACCATCAAGCTTTATTTCTGAAGCGAAAGTCCCCTGAGCCCAGCCAAGCAGTTGCGCAAGCATTTGGCCGGTTTGATTGGAATCATCGTCAATCGCTTGTTTCCCCAGAATCACTAGTTGTGGTTGTTCTTGGTCACAAATTCCTTTGAGAAGCTTTGCCACTGCCAATGGCTCAACCGGGTCATCTGTTTTGACCAGTATGCCTCGATCAGCACCCATGGCCAAAGAGGTACGAATGGTCTCTTGGCATTGTTGCACGCCAATTGAAACCGCAATGACTTCTGTAGCCGTGCCCGCTTCTTTCAGTCGTACAGCTTCTTCAATTGCAATCTCGTCGAACGGGTTCATCGACATTTTTACATTCGCGAGATCGACGCCTGTACCATCCGATTTCACTCGAATTTTGACGTTATAGTCGACCACACGCTTGACCGGAACCAAGACTTTCATTGCTGGCGTTCTCCCAAGCGGTATTTGTGATTATGTTGCGGTGCGAAAACCTAAAGATCGCCAATGCAAGTGTCAACGCGAGACCCGCGCCAAATTGCGTTTTCAAGCGATATGTCGCGGTCGTGACAGAAGGTAAATAGGAATGAAATTCACATAATGTGGTTTGGCAAGACCGAAACCTCCCAATGGATACGGCGAAATAACCGGAATTACCCATATTTTCTACATCAAGGGAGCGATTTCTCCACCGGACAGGTGGTCAATGAAGGTCTCCAGGATGTTTACCCAGACAACGAAATTATGGATGAGATTGCCTTCCGTAATACCCTCGGTCAGGTCCAGGGGGTACTCCACTCGCGCCACACCATCCACTGTGACGTAAGCTTTACCGAACACCCAACTTTTATTGAATTCGTTCATCCATGTCGCACTTGGTTGTTCGTCGAGGGCAAAACTGGCTCGGAACTGCATCTTGCTGCAGCGCGCATCTGCATCTCCGATGCAGTTGACCCCCCGTGCGATGAAGCGAAGCCCGCCCTGCTGGGCAACAACCAGGGGCTCACCAGACGGTCCGGTGGTGATTGTCGTTGATAATTGTGCTGCGTTGAGCAAGCCTGCAAGCTCGTTGGCGCTGATATCGCTATAGATTTTGGTATTTTGAGCGGAGACGCTGTTTGCAAGAAACAACGCAAGGACGCCAAGGGCTGTTGCAGTTCGAAATACAATTTTCATGTGCAGTCCCCAAATCCGCATTCAATATGGTCTAGTGTATCTTCAAATGCGAAAATTTGGAAACGCCTTTGACCAGTTGATGTAATTGATCGAATAATCTTGAACCGAACATGGTTAACCCCAGAAAGGGGAAGTTGAGCTCCCTAAAGCACATGTGATGTTCTGGCTGCTAGTTGACGTCTGTGATCACTGAGTTTGCACCCAATCTCGTCGATAGATAGTTCGGCCGCGGAAAACGGTTTCCTCTATCGTGATATCTGCAAGAGCGGTCGGATCAGCGGTAAGAGGGTTTTCAGATAAGATGACAAAGTCTGCGACTTTACCTGGTGTGATTGAACCTTTGGTGTCCTCTTCAAAATACTGATAAGCGGCATGAATAGTTACAGCTTTGAGCGCGTTTTCCACAGAGATACGTTGGTCAGCTCCAAGAGTCTTACCAGACCGAGTTTGTCGATTAACCGTTGCCCAAATAAGCCGCATCATGTCGGGGGGCACCACCGGAC